>JBHLMB010000041.1:0-10649 GCA_048938565.1 Promethearchaeota archaeon
TCCTCATTGACAGGTATAACCAAAACGGTACTGGTTCTGAATACTTATTTTACAACGCAGGAAACCATGTGAAAACATTGTGGGACACATATGTCAAGCTTATAAATAGTGACGGACAACTTCGCAAGGAAATATGGGAGGCATATAGAATGCACGACATAGAAAATTACGCCCTGAAAGGAACGAAAAGAGCTGGAAAGAAGCTGTTTTCAATGCTTCCTGCGCTATCAAAAATCGCTTTAAGTGGAAAATTTATTAGAGCGGCATTTATGTGAAATTTTTCAATTAATAAATCAATCTGCTAATTTATTCTATTTTGGATTTTAGAATTTTTTAGAATAGAATAAACATGTAAATTAAACATTTGTACTATCCCAAATCCATCCTGAATCGGAATATATTGAAGCCTCACTTCCATAAAAAACTGCTCGTGATGTAGCATTTTCAAATAAATGAGTATAACACCACGCAGTAATATACTTTCTCATTACTCCCGCATCTCCAATCGCATCAAGATGAACGCCATCAATAAGCTTTCCGTAAAATGTAGGAACATTTGATTTTCCAAAAATCACATCACTATTAGTCTCTGGAGCGCATATCGTATCGTTCGTTCCAGCGATTAATAGCATTGGACATTTCTGTGAAATAATCTGATTGCCGTGATGAAACCAGTATAAAAGCCACGACGGCATTATTGGAATGGTACAAGTTACACAATCAAGCTCTCCAAGCAAAAGAGTCGTGCTGGCTCCTTGTGAATGCCCCATGACGCAAATCTTAGTAATATCAATTTTTTGATAAAAGGGACTAGATGAATTGTCATTTTGTGTTATAATAAGATTCATGGCGGCAATCATCGTGTCTCCACTGCGAGTTCTAGGATCATTAGGTCCAATTACAATAAAACCATGAGAAGCTAAATGTCTTAACAATCCCCCATAAATATAGGGATAAGCAGTGGTTCCATCACCCCAAATCACGAGAGGGTGCTTCATTCCATCCCGTCCTAAATCTTCGGGATAAAAAATGCTATTATTTTCAAAGGAAGTATTTTGTAAAACGGAAAACGATCCATATTCTTCATAATAAGTAAGATTCTCTATACTTGGAGGTATACCCGGAATGACTATAATTAAGATTGAAATTAATGCTCCTGCCAAGAATATTGTCCCTAATAAAGCTTTTTTTCTCATTTCAAACCAATGCTTAATTATGAAATATATAATAATAATTGGATATTAGTACGGATTATAAATTATAAATAATAAAGCTTTTCATAATATCTAAAATCTTTTCTTTTATTAATTTTTTATTATCAAGTTTTATAGTCTCTTTTAGTTTAATAATAAGTCAAAAAAAACACTGCAAAAATTACCCCCATGCCTTTATATAGCATCGTTTTGTCTAGTTAATTATACCTTAATAGGATAAAAAGGTCAACACAATAAATAACAAAAGGGAAAATTGAAATTATGACTAAATCAAACATTGTATGTCATTATCATCCCGAGAGAAATGCCATTACCAAATGCGAAATGTGTCAAAAGACGATATGTCTTGAGTGTAAAACAATTTACCAGAAAAGACAATTAAACTCGAATACAAGCGGCATTTCTTATTCTCGCCAGGAACTATGCCCACCTTGCTATTACGATAGAATCATAAAAGACAAGCAAACCTCAAAAAGTGCTGCTTCTATTGCAGTTGGGATTATACTTACCTTCATTGATATATATTTTCTTTTCATACCATTACCATTTGTTTTTAAAATAATATTTGGGATAATAGCCATCTTAGGACTTGCCCTTACAATATATGGTTTTTTCAAACTTAGTGGCATATCTGGAAATAAAAAAGCCGTGTCTGAAAAAGTTGGCGATTTAGAAGCTAAAAAACGGGATTTTTTAGAAAACATTACTTCACCAACAAAAACTCGTGAACGCAATAAAAAAAACAAATATTGTTCGTTTTGTGGCAATGAGATTAATCTCAACGAAAACATATGCATTAATTGCGGGAACGAGATTTAGTTTTTAATATAATTTTTTTTCTCAAAGAAATAAAGAGGAAAATATATGATTCATGTTAATTTCAATTTCAATCTTATTAATATAATACTGCAAAAGTTACCCCTATGGGTTTAAATATCATCACTTTGTCTCTATAACTATAGCCTTATTTGAACTTCAGGTCAGGAAGACATCCATTTTTTTTTTCCCTACATCAAAAAAGATCCCGGCGGTGTAATTTAAGCCGGAGATCATTATAAAACAGTAATAAATTCTAAAATCGAAAAAAAAAATTGAACTATATATTGGAGAACACTACCTTTTATGAAATTCCTCAATAAATTCAATGATACAAGTTATATTGATGTTCGTGCTAAACAGAAGAATTTCATAAGCCTCATTGAGAAGATCGTTCATTGCTTTATCCAAATTAAATTTATTTTTTCCTAATAGTGCAAAATTTACCCCCATGCCTTTAAATAGGGTCATATAAATCATCAAATTATAGCTTAATAATAATAAAAAGCTAAAATGATTAAAATGCATTTGTTTCTGTTTGAAAACCACAAATATAGTAAATGGAAACAATTAAAATAAAAAGAGGTGTGATAATTATAGGAAAGGAAAAAACATATTTGATCCACAGCACGAAAAAATATCCCGACGATCTTGACTCGTTATTTGAAAGATTTTGCGAGCTTTTGGAAACCCATGAAGTTGAATATATCCATGGCAATGCGGATTATGTAAGATCTACTATATTGCAAATGATTGAGATAGGCCCTCGAGAGGGGTTATCGTCAATATTTAAAATACACAAAAAACAACTTAAAATCGAGTTTGTCGTTCAAGATGAAACTCTATTGCTTAATCTAACTGCTAAGGGAATAGTTGCTAAGCAATTTAAAAAGTTATTTGCTCCATTTATAATTAAAAGCTTAAATCAAGCGATTAGGGATTTAAAATAATCCTTTTTTTTTTATAAGGTGAAATAATGGCAAAACTCAATTGTAGATACGAAATATTTAATATAAAAAACCCTTATTATCAAAACGATTATATAGAAGGTATATTTTACTTGAAGAATAATGATAAAAAGGATAAAAAATTGAGAAAAGCCCAAATTCAATTGATTGAAATATATGGTTCATCTTCTTTTAATTTAAAGGAAAAAACCCTTCAGAGATATGAAATTTCAAGAGGAGATATGCTAAAATTTGGAGAAACTAAGAATTATCCCTTTAAGTTCAAATTAGGAAGATGGAATTCCAAAAAAGTCAGAACTTATAGATATTGGTATTTAGTACTCGTATTAAAAGAAAAAACAGGTATCAAACTTACCTTAGGAAGTGATAAAAATTCTGCAATTTTTTTTATTCCTATAGAAGGTGCTAAATATACTAAATCATTATCAAAAAAAATTTCTTCAAATATTAATTGGCAACATTTTGATGATTTCATAACTTGTTCTGAATGTGGAATAAGAATGAAAAAAACTTTAAAATATTGCGAACACTGTGGTAGTTATCTAAAATAATCATATGAGCCTATTAATATAATAATCTTGATTTTTTTCTTCAATAAAGAAATTACTAGAAAATTAATATAAAAAATTGGACTATATAAGTCTTATAAAATTGTTAACATATCTAAAGACATAAATCAACATTAAGCAAATAGAAATGAATAAAAAAAGAAAAATAGGACTACTAATCTGTATGTTGACTTGGATAACATTACCCCTTACATCCATTATTATAAAACCTAATTCTTCCAAGAAAATACCATATAATCAAATACCATATAATCCGAAACTCTCTTTTTATGGAACCGCATCACCAATTTTCATAGATGATCTAGCGGAAAATAACTGGTCTTGGGCAGAGGCGCAACCTTGGTGTACTGAATCAGGTGGAACTTATTATATCGAAAATTTAACGATTAATGGCCAACAAACAAATCATTGTATTGAAATTCGTAATTCAATAGTCTCCCTAGTTGTGAGAAACTGCACATTAGTGAATTCATCTGGTACGGGTTCTTCTCCGGATATATTTAATTATGGAATCAGGCTGGATAATGTATCTAATACCCTTATCCAGGATAACCATCTTACTGGCCATAGTACTGCTATGTGTGTGAAAAAATCCAAAGACATCGCAATTTTGGAAAATACTTTAGAATTGTGTGCTAATGGAATATTTTTCGGTAATTGTACTTATATCAATGTTTCTGAGAATGAAATTTCTCACACTAGTAATGCAGCCATATGGTTATGGGATTGCGAAAATATGATAATTTCAGAGAATAGCATTCACGACAATTTATGGGCGATGCCAATAATAGACTTTTGTATAAACAATGTCATTGTAGGTAATAATTTTTCTGATAACCGTGATGCTGTTTATCTCGATAACGATCCTGTGAATAATATGTTCTATTTGAATAGGTTTACAAATAATGTTAATATAGATGCTATGGACTGGACTATCGAAGGAGCCACTGCGTGGGACAATGGTAGTGTGGGCAATTATTGGGATAGATATCCGGGTAACGACCAAGATGGCGATGGTATAGGAGACATTCCATACGATCTTCCTTATAGTGATAATGTAGATAGATTCCCTATTGGTAAATTCGAATACCCGAGAGGTACCCTTCCAGTTATATCCTTTGGAAATTATTTTTGGATATTTACGGTAATTGGAGTAGCTTCGCTTGTTGTTTTTGTTAGAAAAAGAATAAATTGGTCCAATTAAGTGGTTTGAATGCTTTTTTTATATAATAATTTCTATTGAAATTATTTAATCCGTGAAATACAAGTGCTCGTCAAAACCCGTTTCAGCAACAAGGTCTTGCCCGAGTTTTTGAATGGCTTTTTTTGAAGGCGTCTGCAAGATTCGACGACAGATATTTACGACCTTAGTGAGCTTGCTATCGTTAAATTCGCGAATTATTTGATCGTATCGTGAAAACGCAATTCCCGCAGTGTAAACTCCCGAACTTCCGTGTCCCGCTTGAGAGCTTACTTGCCAATGTTCTACTTTAAATTCAATGTTTTCAATCAAGTGGGAACAAAAAAACCATTCAATGTATAATTCAACTCGTTTTACCTTCTTCTTCACTGGACTCATCATTTTAAGCGCTCGAGAAAGCCGATCTGGATGAATCAACAAATAAACCTTCTCGTGTCGTTTATCCATTATTTTACCCGCTATCTCCTTGATTTCCTTGATGAGTTCTTTAACTTTTTTTGCCCGTTCGGCGGTTATATCTTGCTTGATCGAATCGATGTAACCATCTATGGCTTTTTCCACATCGTGCCCTGATACAATCTTATCCGTACTCTCCTGCGCATACATTGGAGGGTGCCTTGATGCGCTACTTTCAGGGATGTTAAATAGAGCATCTAATTTGGTTGGGTCCCTCCTTACTTCGTCTAACTTTTGTTGTATCACACTATTTGGATACCCCAAACCTGATAAATAAAAAGCCGCGCTTGAAAGTTGTCCTTCTAAGGCTTGAGATTCGCTGTATTGTATGGTTCCACCAAATTGTTTTTCGATTTGCTCATCTGCAATTCTACTTATCTCTTGCTCTGTAATATCATTTAATTCCAGCGAACCTAGCTTGGTCAATATATATTCAAGTTGCTCCTCCCTTAAATAATGCAATGATCCCATCGGAGATATCATGTACGATATTCTTTCCATTTTTTTGATGAGTTCCTCGATTTCTTCCTGTTTTTTTCCTTTTGATACTATGAGAAAATGCTCGAGAAAACTCTGACTAAATCCCGCAACGGCCTTGACGATGTTTTCATCGAATTTATCTAGATGTTCTTTAAGCTTTTCTCCCTGCAAGTCGCTATTAATATTAAACACTAGCACGTTGTCAATAATCATGTAGATGTAATCAGATTTATCCATTGGGATGCAAGACTCCTTGAATTTAATACTTTTTTTGAGTGTTATATAAAATATGAAATTGCACTTAATTAAGTTTTACTTCTGGATTTTTTAGTGTAAAACTCATTTTTGTAACTTACTTGCGATTTTTCGCGCAAGCGACATTTGTTCCTTGGTTTCCAAGGAACATTTCCTATAGTTCCGAATCCATTTTACGGGATCCATTCCCTTAGGAATGATATCGTTGTATGCTCCCCATGCTACTATCATTTGTCCCGTCCTTCCACATCCCGCAACGCAATGTACAACAACAGGTTCTTTTTTTTCTTCGTGTTTCTTAGTAATGTTCAGAAAGCGCTTGATTTGGGCGTCTGTTGGAACGCCATAATCGGGAATGTTAATGTGATAATATTCAAATTGCTCTGGAATATCGTTTCTATTATCGAACTCGGAACAATTTATTATTGCCTTGATTCCGGCCTTTTTGTATGTCTTAAATACAGAAGGATCCGGCCACCAAGACGCTGCCATCCTTCCCTTGACAATCCATGTGAACGGTTCAGTTCTATGCGGTTGTCCTCCGTCTGGCCAATACCAGGGACGCACCATATTATTCTAAAATGAAAAATATTTTTTAATTTTTATCAGCTTTTTTCTTAATACAAATATTTCTTTGCCTTTTATAAAATCCACAGATTTAAATAGTTATTTCTCATTTTTTTAGAATATATTTAGACTTATGGGCGAATAAAATGGATAATAAATTAAATAAGAAGTATAGGTCATTTAGATTATTGTTAATCTCCCTAATTTTATCTTCTTTATGTCCATCCTATTGCTATCAAATCTTTTATAACCCTTCAAAAAATGATATATATCATTCTCTTGACTCATTTTCAACAAGCATTAATAATATTTCCAATAAAACAGACATTATAGGGGAGGAAATCGATCAATTAATTAATTCAAAAAAATTGGAATTTAATGTCTTTACTGATGGTGATCTCAATATCACCGAATTGTTGAGTCCAACTGGAGAGATTTATAATCGATTAAGTCTTGAAGGAGGAATTTTTTTTGGAGACGCAGGTTCGCCTCGCCTTCCAATAAAGAACTTAAAAGTTCTCATACCAAGTGGGTATAAAATAGAAAATATTGAGGTTAATGTAGGTAAGACAAAAATAATAATCCTTGATCACGCGATAGAACCTACACAGGAGCAAGTTCCAATTGGTTTTAATATAACACAAGAATATGTATTTGATTCAGTCATATATAACTCTTCTGATCCTTTCCCAGGAATATATTACTCATTTGAAGGCATCAATTTTTTTAGAGGATACAAAATATTATTACTAAATCTTTATCCTGTCCAATATTTTCCAAATTCAAGAAAGATTTCTGTTTCAGAAGATATGATAATTAGCATTGATCTTATGAGAGTTTTAGATTACAACAAGAATTTATTTTTGAGGAATCTTAGAAAAGATGAAGAAAAAGTAATGTCAATAGTTATTAATCCTGAAGGAATTAAATCATACCGTGAGATGGTTGATTTTGAATCTTCTTTATCACCAATTTTATGGGATTATGTTATTATCACGAATGAAATGCTTAAAAATTCAGCTAGTACTTACACATTTCAATATCTAGCTAATCTTAAAAACTTGAAAGGTATTAAGACTATTATTGTTAACGTTGAAGAAATTTATGCAAATTATACTGGTGTTGATAATCAAGAAAAAATTCGGAATTTTATCATTGATGCCTACTCTAAATGGGGAATAGAATATGTACTTCTTGGAGGTGATGGAGATGGTGCCGATGTAGGTGGAGAAAGTGGGGATTTTATAATTCCTGCGAGAAATTTATATTGTCCAAGCCCTTATGGAGATGACTTTATTCCATCAGATCTTTATTATTCGGCGTTAGATGGTACATGGAACGACGACAATTACGCATTATGGGGAGAACCTGGTGAAGACGATCTTTTTGCTGAAGTGTATGTGGGAAGGGCCCCTGTTGATTCTGAAGAAGAATTATCTAATTTTATTATGAAGACTATTGCTCATGAGGCTTCAATCGACGAGGATTATCTATCTCGTGCACTTATGATTGGAGAAGATTTAGGATGGCATCCTGTTTATGGATCCGACTATAAAAACGAGATATTATATGGGTCCTCTAATAATGGATACACGACGATAGGATTTCCCGATGAATTTAATGTATCTACTTTATATGAACCTCCTCATTGGTCTAAGGCAAACCTTCTTGCTCTTCTCAATGATAGAATGCATGTAATAAATCATTTAGGCCATTCAAATAATTTTAATCTTATGAAACTGAATAACGACGATATAGATAGCCTTTTAACTAATGAAAATTATTTTTTTGTTTACAGTCAAGGTTGTTATGCTGGTGCCTTTGATAATAGAGGAAGTGATGATGATGATAGACAGTATTTCGATTTTGATTGCATTGTTGAACATTTTATAACTTCTCCTTATGGTGCGTTTGCGTTTATTGCTAATAGTCGATATGGGTGGGGTGATCGCTACGGTACCAATGGAGCATCTCAATTTTTCGATCGGGAGTTTTTTGATGCAATATTCGGAGAAGGGATATTGGAAATTGGAAGGGCAAATCAAGATTCAAAAGAAGATTGTATTGGATTTTTATCACAAAAATATGTAAGATGGTGTTATTACCAGATTACTCTATTTGGTGACCCAACAGCATCAATTCTCCTCCAACCAAATGATAATCCTCCTACTTTAATAAATGAGTCGATATCGGCTTCGACAGGTTATCAGAACACCTCGCTAACATTTAGAGTAACATACGAAGATGCAGATAATAATAAACCTTCTTTTATGCGCGTGGTCATTAACGGAACGGATTATGAAATGGAAAAGCAGGATCCTGATGATTATGACTATACAGATGGGTGTAATTATCAATTAAGTACCTTTCTACAGCCGGCAATTGCTAATTATTGTTATTATATGGAATGTAGTGATGGGGAATATCGTATTAAGACAATCGAATGTTGTGATATTCATATTTATTATTCGAACCAAAACAACCCTTCATTAACCGAAGTAAATGTTCATCCAATGATAGGTACCGTAAATATTACGAATTTTAACTATTCAATAATTTATTCCGATCCTGACAATAATGCCCCTCTTGAGGTAAATTTAACTATTAATTCTTCGAGTTATACAATGACAAAATATGATATTTTAGATAACAATTATATCGATGGTTGTTTGTATGTTTACTCAACTATACTTGATGATACTGGTACATATATTTATAGTTTTAGTTGTTTTGACGGCATTTATTCTGCATTCACAAGCACAAGCAACGGTCCGACCGTAGAAAACTTGACATTTCCTTTTAAAGGAATGTTTTTAAATTACTCATTTGAAATTAATGAAAAATTTGGATTAATTAAATTCCAATACAATAACCAGGAAGGTTCATATTTTAATGTTGATTGGATGGATTATAATTCAGAATTAAATGAGTGGAACATTATTGGAAAATGGAAAGAAGATTTTCTCACAAGATTGATGATACCAATTTCAGGAAGAACTTTTGGATATGCTTATACACCACTTTGGATCCACAAAGATATAGCATTAGGAGATCACATTCGAATAGCCGTTGATAACGAAGGAGATCATGACTTTCTTGTTTCTGATGAAATCATCTGCGAATTCCCAGGGATTGGTCTTATTGATCTATGGGAAGTAACTGATTTAACTGTTTCTGGAGGTATTGCGTGGTATGAAAAAAGCACGGGCCTTCTTTTAAACGGAACTTATTTTTACAATGGATATTATTATTACACTTTCGAATTCATTAGTACGAATGTTGATATTGAGGAATTAGGAGATATAGAACCTATTGCTGATTTCCAATCAGATCAAACGATCGTTGAAAATCAGTATAATCAATTTACCTTCACGGGGAGGAGAGGAAATGGGCTATTATTCTTTGATTGGGATTTTGGCGACGAAAGTCCTCATTCTCAAGAAGAAAATCCAATGCACCAATACAGATCACCAGGTACATACACAGTATCTTTAAATCTAACAGATTCTGATGGCGATTGGGATTACGAGCAAAAAATTGATTTCATTCTGGTTGAGGAAGATATTGATCCAATCTCCGATTTTGAAGTAAATGCAACACATATTTTTGTTGGAGAATATGTTCAATTTACATTTACGGGAAGCGAAGGAAACGCTCCCGCACATTATTATTGGAATTTTGGAGATGGGACTGTTTCTTTTATTAAAAAAGATCCTGTTCATCAGTATAATTCTCCTGGCAATTATATCGTGTCTTTAAGAGTTACCGATTCTAATGGTGATCGGATTACTTCTTCGAAATATGAATTGATAATTGTTGACACGTATGTACCAATAGTTAATTTCAATTCGAATACGACTACCATATTTGATGGAGATATAATTCAATTTTCTTTTATAGGTTTTGATGGTGATGGTCCATCAATATTTAAATGGGATTTCGGAGATGGAAGTCCTTTTTCTAACGACCCAAATCCCACGCATCAATATATTTCTCCAGGTAATTATACGGTATCGTTGAATGTCACGGATACTGATGGAGACTGGGATTACGAGGAAAAAATCAATCTTATAGTTGTTATAGAAGATATATTACCAATTGCAGATTTTTATGTAAACACGAC
>JBHLMB010000586.1:0-2685 GCA_048938565.1 Promethearchaeota archaeon
TGATATTAAAAAAAGAAAAAGAAATTCGATTTACAATTCTTCCATCTATAATCAAGATATTTCATGAAAAATACGAAAAGATAGAATTTAAAAGATAATAATAATGTGAGTAAAATGGACATCTTTAGTTGGGTTAAGGAAATCGAAGAGGTCTACCAAAACTTAGTAGAAAACGCAAAGAGAGATAATTTAGAAAAACTAAGGGAATATACAAATCAACAAGAAGAATTATTAAAAAAAATTCATAAAAAAAATAACGAATATATAGAGTCAACCATTAGTTCACTCTCAGAAGATTTAAAAAAGGGAGCACGGATTTTTAATAATCAAATTAACGATGTTTTTAAAGAAATAAAGAATAGATATCAAAAGCAAAAAAAAGAGATTATGAAAAAAATAATGGATAAATTTGGATTTGATTTTTAATGGCAGATCAAGAGATTTATGTGATTGGGAATGACGATTTGGTAATATTATTTGGTTTATTAGGCGTAAATGGCACTGCTATTAAAGATGAATCAGATTTTCTGACACTCTTTAGAGAATTAACGGATAAACCTTCAATCGGAATGATAATAGTTGCATTTGATTTATCTCAAAAATTAGTTGACTTTATTTTAGAGTTTAAACTAAATCATAGGAAACCATTCGTGTATTATTTACCCGATATATTTAAACCTAATATTGAATTAAATGATGCGTTCTGGAATCATATTACGAAATCGATAAAAAAATTAATTAATTAGGTGGAAAGAAAAATTACTGAAGAAAAAAAGATGAAGGAAAGATTTGGAAACTTAGGAATTTATATGATTAACCAAGCACGAAACGAGATTAAAAAAATGAACCAGAAATTATTATTTCAAAAAGCCGAAATAAAAAAAAAATATCGAGAAGAATTATTACAAAATGTGCAAAAATCAAGAGATCGTTTAGAAGAATATAGTAATAATATTCTAAATTACTCCTTGTCTTCAACTCTCACAGAAATAAATCAGAAATATCTTGATTTGAAACTTAATATGATTAATAAATTATATGAAAATGTCATAGGATTGTTAAAAAAAAAAATAAAAGAAAATTACTCAAATTATATTAAATTTTTAATGGAAAATTTAAAAAATCTAAGCCAGAAATTAGAATTTGGTTCTGAACTTGAAATAAATATTAATACTAAAGATTATGAATTTTTTGAAAAGGATATCAATAAATCAAAGCTTCAGAAATTATTTAAAAAGTCAATAATATTAAAAAAAACTAAATGTATTGGTGGCTTTAAACTAAAAGATCCATATTCGGATATTTCATATAATAACATTATAGACGATTTAATATCTCGAAATAAAAAGACATTTCACATTGAATTATCAAAAGAAATTAATGACAACAAAATAGAACAAATCAAAAGAAATTTTATAGAAATCATTGAAAAACATAGAACTGATATAATATTAATAAAAGAACAGATGAGCTACAATGAGTGAACAGAAAATAAATTCTTCAATTGGTTATATTTCAGCAATTTATGGGTCCTTGATAGAAGTCAAGGGAATTGAAAATGAAGTGGAATTGCATAACATGATTCAGGTAGTCGAACTTAATATCATTGGAGAAATAATACAAATATATTCTGATCATTTTATCGCTCAATGTTTTGAGAATACTAACCAATTGATGCTAAATAATAAAGTAATAGACCTTAAAGAACCAATATCAATGGAATTAGGCCCTGGCTTGTTATCAAATATATTTGATGGAATTCAGAGACCTTTAAAAGAAATTTATTTAAATTTTAACAATAATGGTTTTTTAGAAAGAGGAACTGAAGTTTCGTCCCTTTCTAGGACTAAAAAATGGCATTTTGTACCAATTAAGAAAATTGGCGATAATGTAAACGAAGGGGATAGTATTGGAACGGTCCAAGAAACAACCTTGATTACACATAAAATAATGGTCCCTCCGGGGATTTCAGGAAAACTTTCTTTTATAGAAAAAGAAGGAGAATATACTGTTGCTCGGGATATTTATAAAATAAAAGATGCAGTACAAGAACGAAGATTTAACATGATTCAAAAATGGCCTATATATAAAAATAGACCTTATAAAAAATCTAAAAGATCAAGGGAACCTTTAATTACCGGTATAAGAGTAATAGACTTGCTTTTTCCTTTAGCAAAGGGAGGGACAGTAGCAGTTCCAGGGGGATTCGGAACGGGAAAAACAGTAATTCAGCAGAGTTTGGCCAAGTGGAGTAATGCGGATATCGTTATATATTGTGGAGTGGGTGAGCGCGGAAATGAAATCGCTGATGTATTGCACCAATTTGTAAAGATTGTCGATCCCAAAAGCGGGAGACCATTATTAGAAAGAATTGTTATTATCGCAAATACATCAAACATGCCTGTTTCTGCAAGAGAAGCAAGTATGTTTTCTGGAGTCACAATCGGAGAATATTATAGGGATATGGGATATAATGTAGCCGTGCTTGCAGATAGTACATCTCGTTGGGCCGAAGCCTTGAGAGAGATCTCGGGTTTGTTAGAAGAAATGCCCGCAGAAGAAGGTTATCCCGCTTATTTACCCTCAAAGCTTTCGAGTTTCTATGAAAGGGCGGGAATTGTAGCAACACTAGGGGAAAATGAAAAAGAAAACAAAAATAGAACGGGATCTGTTACTATTATTGGT
>JBHLMB010000042.1:0-3006 GCA_048938565.1 Promethearchaeota archaeon
AAATCACATGAATAACCAAAGTAAATCAAAATGCCTTTAGGAATCCTTGTTAAAAAATGGAATGAAAGAATCGGATTAGAAACCTTGACACAATATCCTGAAAATAAGAATTTTTATATATCGAATCAAACTTTCCTACATTTGCTTAACCTTCATGGATTTTCCAACGAAGCAGGTATGACGAGTCTTACTGTAAAAGAAACAAACATAATCACATATTATTCTGGGAAGGATACAAACTATTTTGTAATTCTAGCCTTAAACTTACTTGAGAATGTGGAGGATTTTGAGGAAATCCTTGAAGAAATTGCACTTGAAATCTTGGAAAACATGGAAGAAAATAAATACATCAAGATGCTTCCCGGACTTTTTAAAAAGATCGCTAAAAGGGAAATTTCTTGATCTTGTCTATAGTTTCGGAATCTAATTTTGAAAGAGCGTAAGAAGCCACGGGAACGATGCAGCCACAATTTTTACATAATAATGGTGAGTTTCCCATTACGCAAAATTTTTTTTGGCCATTAGGATAATAACTCACGACTTTTTGTTTTTTGAATACACAAGATTTAACAAATTCCTTTGTTATAAAAAGCTCAAGCATCTTTTTAGAGATTAAAATAAAATCTCCATAATCTCTCATTGCTTTAAGAATGCTTTTTGATACCTTTTTGAGCTTTTCACCTTTTAACAATAAAATATCGTTATCATAACCAGTGTAAAATAAAAAGAAAAAGCCTGACACATTTGCATCATGAGCAATTTTTATCGTTTCAAGGATTTCCTTGTAATTGAAGCTATTAATGGTCATTGAAATGAGTACTCTCTTGTCGTTTTCAATGTTGTTCATTACTTTCTGAAAGATATTGGCGCCTCGAATTGAATTATGAGTTTTTTCACAACCATCTAAACTAACCCAGTAAATAGGCTCCTTGTTGGGATAATTTAATCGTGGTAATTTTATTATACCGTTTGATGCTATTTGAACTGAAGAGAAATATTTTACTGCTTCTTTTAATAATCGCATCCTTAATGTTGGCTCTCCTCCAGTAAGAGCACAACTACTTACTCCCATATCACTATGATATTTAAAAATAGCGAGCCATTCTTGGTCAGTTAACTCGCTCTTTTCTATTGTGGAAAGCTCGCTGGTAGAAGAATAAAAATAGCAATGTTTGCATCGTAAATTACAGTTCCATGTAAGATCGTAATTCACTGCTATTGGTACTTTTTTAATCTTATGTCGAAGCAAGTAATATCCCAAAGCAAGCCCTTTGGTAATATTTTCTAGAGAAAGTAATTTAATTATTGACAAGATATTATCTGGATATTATTGGATTTTTATTACTCAAATATGTTTTCTAACATATAAATATAAATATAAATAGTATTCACATAGTACATTACGAGGTCACATTTTTGTCGGGAGTTTTCCCAGAAAATGTTTTATCCACAATAGGAAATCCAAGCGTAACGTTAGCCAGTCAACCAAAAGAGTTAAATAGAAGTTAGATATATTTAAAATAAGGAGATTAAAAAATCAAAATGGAAGTTGATGACATATGACTGTAGAAGATGACGACATAAAACAATTCACCCAAGAAACCAACAAACAATACCACAGTCTTTCGATTCCATTTATACGATGGAAGACTGACCAGCTTAACAAAGAAATGGAACAATTTGACGACAGAATCTATTCTATGTCTTCTATTCTCACTGAAGTCCAGCTTAACATTCAAAAAATCTTCAAGCGATTTGCTAGTTTTGAAAAGCGCCTTGAAAAGCTTGAAAGCGGGGAAATCGTAAAAAAGAAGAAGAAAATTTCTAAGGTGTCAGACGATCATTTCTTCAGGATATTAAAAGTCGTATATAAAGCAATGGAAAAGCGATTTGGTGATTTTGTTTCAATATCTGATTTAACAGAAAAAATCAAGGATTATTTGCCACTTGCTACGGAAAAGATACATTCACATTTGTACGAGCTATTTATGGAATATAAAATAGACTTGCAAACAGGAAAAAAAAAGAAAGGAGGAACTCCTTTAGTTCAAGACGGAAAAGAATTTGTATGGTTTAAATTTAAATAAAAATCAACATGAGAAAACATGACATTAGAAGAATTAAAAGTAACCGAAGATAAAAAAGATTGGTTAAAAAAATGCACTGGAATCTTGTTGGATCCAAAAAACGGAAATCCATTTCCAAAGCCCCCTTTTGCCACTAATTATTACAATAATCCTCCAAACTTTTGTTATGGGCGAGACGATTACATATATCAAATTTCGAACGAGATAAACGATAGCATTAACGCCCTTCAACCTAAACTCATAAGAATAATGGGAAAACAAGGAATTGGGAAATCCACGCTAATTTGTTGGTGTGCTCGAAAGTTAAACGAGATCTATCCTACTTCAATAATTTATATGGAGACTAGTGGTCAACCAGACGACTTTAACATGCGATCTTTATATCGGCAAATTACATCTAAAATTGAAAAAACAGATTTCATTGACAAATTAATACTTAATTCCATAAAGAAGTTCATAAAAACTTTTAATGAGAACAAAAATTTAGTAAAACAGTTAAAATCCGAGTTTTCGGATGCGGAAACTTCGAATATTTTAAAAGATGACAACTATATTGCTGAGAAGATAAACGATATAAAGTTTAACGAAAAACTTTTTGAGTTGCTCAATAATAATGCCATTACACTGAAAAAAAGTGTTCCAATAAACTTAAATTTCCTACTCGTTTTTTGGAAAGCTCATATTCAAAATCCAGATGTATTAGAAGCTTCAAACGCTTTTGGAGGTGCCGGGTCCTTTGGAGGAATTAATATAAATACTGATAACGATGCTTCTCAATACATTGACGAAATGGTCGAATTGCTCCGGTGGTCATTTGAAGAAAAAACCACCATGATCATCATTTTTGATCACCTCGAAGCAGGAGTATCACAACAGAAAGAAGAGGTATTTTTGAATCTATTTTCTCTTTTACTGAATT
>JBHLMB010000042.1:3016-10603 GCA_048938565.1 Promethearchaeota archaeon
TAAGACAGAAAAAATACATGACGTTCGTCCTTTCTGGAACATTGGACGCCTATGTAGCCTTTGACGAAGTGTTGCAGGAAGATCAAAGATTACAGCTCGATAATTGGTCGAAAACAATCGCCCTAACTAATATGAATCCCGATGAGATCATAGAAATAGTGAATCGATATTTAGCTGCATTTTGGAAACAATTCGACGACAAACCTTCATCAAGAAACTCTTTATTTCCATTCGGTATCAATAGCATCAAATATGTCTACGAAAATCACGGTCAAGACTTGAGAAAAACGCTTAAGCAGTTATATCTATTAGTAGAGAAATACAAAAATGACAAAAAGGTGGAATATATCGATAGCTTCGAAAAAGCGTTTAAAGTTTTTAGGCAGCGCGACGACGTTTTGTTATCTTTTATAGAGAAAAAGGAGCTCATTGCAAAATTACTTAACTCACGAATTAATGACGAATCAAGGACTGAACAAGTAAAAAAAGCCCTATACATGGTTTTTGATTTATTACGAGATAGTCCCGATTACGATTATATTTCAGATGTCAGATACGATAATTCCAGTTCAAAGGGACCAAGTATCATATTAGAATTTTTTGGAAACGAAAGTCCCGAATTAGCCCGAACTCTTGGTATTGAAATCAAAATATCCAAGAATTCCAAGCTAATTTCAAAAGAGGATATTAAAAAAACATATCAAATTTTACAAGACGATTCCGTAGATTACATGAACTGGATAACAAACATTCCCTTGAACTCGAATATTACTTTTGAGATTCCTGAGGGGGCAAAAATAACTCTTGGAAGAATAGATCCTTTGAGCGAAGACGAATTGGCCTACATTTCTTTTATATTGTATTTTACTAAGCTAACAGGTAGATCGTGCCAAATGGAAGAAATAGAATTTATTTTGAATAAAATAGATCTATCTCCTATTAAACTCAAGGAAAAAATAATGAACTTAAAGGTACTACCGACCCGTTCGAAAGCCAACGAGGACATTGCATTTACTCCAATAAAGTCGATTGAGACGGGACCAGAGCTCATAAAAATTGAAGTAAAAAAATTTATTTCTGACAAGATCAAATCAAACAAGAAAATTAGCTATTCAAGTACAATTAAGACAATAAGGGAAGCCCTCAAGCTTGATCCTGGAGATAAACGTTGGGACGAGGATATCTGGACGATAATGATGGATCTTACCAAGGATAAGTGCGTAAAACAAACGCCTAAAACCATCTATTTTTAAATAATTCTTTTTTTAATGAGAATAAAGGGTATTATCTTAGGAAAAAGAAAAAGTAAAAACGAGATGTAGGTTATTCATCTCGATCAATTAATATACTAAAAAAGTTACTTAGTTCTATTTTGGGGGACTAAGAACTATTTCTATTGAACTTACATTACTATTTTGTCCATTTTCACCTGATAGCGCTTCAGTAGATATTACGATATCTTTATATTCAACATTTTTTAAGAAACGATTCTTTAAAATTTCGCATACATCGACCGCGTGTGATATTGCCCTTCCACGTGCCTTAATGGTACATTCATCACCTTTATTCAAGATCATCATTGCGGCCATTACATAATTCATCGTAGGGCGCCGACCAATAAATACAGAGTTTTCATCCTTATTTGCCATCTTCTTTACCTCCATGTGAGATTATATTCTTTGATAGTTTGTTAATTCTTAGTGTTTTAGTGTTAAGTATTTTTTTTTTAGTAAGTATTAAAAGCCTCAAGTCCTTAAAAATGTTGTAAAAATTTTCATTAATTAGTTTTTGCTTGAGAAATAGAGTTCTGAAAACCTTCTCTCTGTTATTCTCTTATATATATTATATATTATATTTTACTATTGTAAATGAGTAAAACATCTTCATTGGAGATCACGATTTTATAAAAAAAGATATTTTAGAGGAGAATATACTCCAACTTAAAATTTTATATCAAAAAAAATATCATATTTATCTAAATTACTTGAAAATAGCAATATTTCTCAGGAAAAAAACCAAATCTTAAAAATTATTAGGAAATTAAATAATTTTATTGAATTTTTTAGCAAAATTTCTAAAAAAAAAAGAAGATATTTATCATATTGATTTTACTGCTTTTAGAAATCAGTGTCGAAACCTCATAATTAGATTTATTGAAAAAAATATTGACCTTGATATAATATTAAAAGACTTCTAGATAATTCCCTCTATTTCGAGATTTATCCTTTTTTCAATTAGAAAACCTTTAAATAAAAGCAACATAAAAATTTCTAAAGACAGGTTCTTCAGAATCTATCTCTTAAAATATAAAGTGAAATATTTATGATGGACACTCTAAACAATAGTTATGAAATTTGGACCCACATGCTTACTAAAGTCTACGGAAAGGGCGTTAAACAAGTTAAAGCCGTTGATGCTATCAATATTGCAATGGAGCCCGGAATACACGGATTTCTAGGACCAAATGGAGCAGGTAAAACATCTACTATTAATATGCTTGTAGGAGCAATATCAGTCACTGGCGGAACGGCGAAGATCAGGAGTTTTAGAATTGGATCGATCAAGTCTCGTAGATTGGTTGGTTTTTTACCCCAAGATCCGGCGTTTTACGAAAATATGACTGGCCCTGAATATTTATTGTATATCGCACAATTAAATGGCCTGAGAAGACATCACGCAAAAAATAAAATTAAACAATTAATGGAATTCCTTGACTTAGAAGAAGCAATAGACCGAGAAATTGGAAAATACTCGGGAGGAATGAAACAAAAAATTGGAATTGCGGCAGCCCTCATTCATGATCCAGATATTCTGATTTTAGACGAACCAACTGCGAACTTGGATCCGCTTGGTCGAGCAGACTTGATCTCAAAGATAAAAGAATTATCAAAAAGAATGAGCGTGTTTGTATCTAGTCATATATTATCCGAAGTCGAGCAGATGTGCGAGCGAGTATTTATGATAAATAAGGGACGGATTATCATAGACGATACAATCAAGAATATAAAACAGTTACATACAAATTATTCAAATATATTCATATTAGATACGGAATCAAACGATAAAATGCTCCAAATACTAAAATCAAAAGATTATGTGGCAAATGCATTCATCAGGGATGATGATGATAAAATAATGGTAATGCCAACGGATAACAGGGCATTACAATCAGAGCTTCCACAAATCTTAATACAAAACAATTTCCTATTGAAGAGCTTCTATCAACAAGAAGCTTCATTGCAAGATATTTTTATTGAAATCATACAAGGTGATGATAGTAATGTTCAATAAGAAAGTACAATCTCAAAAAGAAACAGGCCATGTGTTATTTCCTGAAATGAAAACAAGCCCAATTATAGCAATTACCAGAAAAACATTAATTTATAATGTGTGTACGCCTCAAAAATTATTAGTCACTATAATATTAATGATTATTCCACCTATTTTTACATTAATTATATGGGATCCTAGATATCTCAGTAGTCAAACTAGGTTAACAGATACTATGGGTATTGTTACTTTTTTAATTAGTTTTGGGATGATATTTCCACTCATAATAGGAATCACGGCGGCACCACTCATCGCTGACGAATTAAGATCCAAAACAATGATAAGTTTAGTCAGCAAGCCAATATCAAGGGAAGGTATCTTCGCTGGAAAATTCTTGGCACTTTTCATATATGGAGCATTATCGAGTCTTATCAGTCTTATCATAATTGCTATTGCTGCAGCAATTAAGAATCCATTTCCAGATATTCTAGAGTTTTTTTCGGTTAATTTTGTCTATTCCTTGTTAGTACTTTTTACTTTTGGAGGAATAACAATGGGTTTTTCAGCCTTGTTCAGCAGGCCAAGGAATGTATTTCTAATTCCAATACTTCTAGTTTTATTTTCCTTCATGATAGGAATATTTATAAAAATGCTCTTAATATTTCCGGTCTTTGGGGATGAACCGTTATATGAGATATTTGGAATCTATCATTTTGACATCTCATATCACCTAGCAAATGTATTTGTCATGTTGACTGAAACTTATATTCCAAATATATATGATTATTGGTATATACTCTTCATGATTTTTGGATTATCTAGACCAAATTATGGGGGGGGTAGTGTCATTCGAACAAACTATTACCCTCCTCAGGTATCGTTAATCTATTTATTAGTGATTAGTAGCATTCTAATAATTGTAGGTATATTGTATTTCAAGAGAAGAGATATCTCATCCTAAATTCATTTTTTTTTTTTTGTTTAATACTAATTTCAGAAATATCATATTTTTATTATTCTGTTAATGAAGGAAAAATTATCTCATTTTTTTAATACCTGAACATATTTTTAAGAAATAATTATCAATTCTAATATTTCCTCTCTCATCGTGAGGAAATATCTTGCAGTCTTTTGGCTTGATGGCGTGGATCGTGCAAAGCTTATTCTTGATAAAAGGGCATTTTCCGCTTCTTTCATACAGCAATAGATAATTAATATCTTGTTGAATCCCTTCTAACATAACATCGAAGCTTTTAGGGATTAATAAGGGCATCCGCCCAAGTTCTTCAATGAAAGTATAGATGGGTAAAGGAATTATGCTATTCCCGATAAATACGTGATTATTTAAGATAAAATCCTTAAGAGATTCTTTATATTCTTCATAGGATACACCTTCATATTTTTTTCTTAATAATAATAAAGCATTTTTCTTTTCTATGTGATATCCCCCCAATCCCTCTGAAGATAATGATTTTGGATCTATATAAATATGCTTAAGAAACGATTCTTTATTAAACGCCTGCCATTCTAATATATCTTTCTTCCCTATAGATATTTCAAAGCCAGCTTCACAGCATCTAGCACATTTCACGCACTTAAAGCTGAACTTCGCATTAAACTCATTCATTTATCGAAAATATTTGATAATTTTATAAAAATATTATATTCTTGCTTGTTTATATTGAAATAATAAGCTATTACTTTCTTGATTGCAATAGGTTATTAGCAACTTTAGAAAAGGCTTCTGATACATTATTTCCCGTGAGAGCAGAGGCTTCAATATAACCAAAACCAATTTCCCGGGCAAATTTTTCAGCTTCTTCCCGAGAGACATTTCTTTCCTTCAAGTCGTTTTTATTTCCCACGATAAATCCCGTTATTTTTTCAGAAGTCCCTAAATTCTCTCTAATGTCATTATAAGATGTTGGTAAGGATGAAAAGGTACTAGCTCTGGACAAGTCAAACACCAAAACTGCACCGTCAGCACCTTGGTAGAACTGTCGTCTCATAAGAAAGAATCGATCTTGGCCAGCTATATCCCAGATTGATAATTGAATGTTATTATCCTTGGTTTCGAGGCTCTTTTCTGATATATTTACACCTAGAGTGGGTAGATACGACCTACTAAAAGCATTCGTGGTATATCTTAAAATTAAGGACGATTTGCCGACTCCTGCATCACCACATACGACTATTTTAAAGATATATGTTGGTCTGCGAATATCTTCGAATTTATTTTTACTGGAAATGAATTTACGAAGAGCTAATTCCTTATTTCTCAACTCAATCAATATTTCTACTAATTTTTTACGAATTTGATTCAATAAATCAAGGTAAGATTTTTTACTCGCTCGTGAAAGCTCTAATTTAATGAGTTTGGGCGCAAATTCCTCAAAAATAGCGTTTAGATTCTCAATATACTTGTAAAAAATAACATCGTCATCTTCATTAAATATTACCGTTATGGAACTCCTTCCTATATTTCCCCTTCTAGTTTTATCTTCCCATTTAAAAAACTTAAGAATTGCTTTCTTTCTATATGATTGAAATGGTACAATGACTAGGGACTTAGGGACGTGACCTTCCTCAGCCGTTAAAAGACTAATTGACTTGAGTCCAGCCAGAATCTTGATTTTTTCGTCAATATTATCGGGAATCCATACGTGCGGTGTTGTACCGTGAGCGTCGTCAAACACCACATGTACAATCCCTGTTATAATATCTTCTAAATTCATAAATGTACTACTATCGGAGAAATATTTTTCTTATGTTGATAAAATGAAATTTCATAGTTATAAGTTTATAGTTCTAATATAAATTAATTTTTTTATCAGCATTTTATTTGAGAAGGATAAAAGTTAAGAAAAATAGGAAAAGATTTCATTTCAACGGAAAGGGAAAGGTTTTTATAGTTCTCCACCACAATTTTCACAAAATCTCGCCTTAACCGAAATTTTATGCTCACATAAAGGACAAAATTTTTTCATTTCTTCAATTATTTCATCAGATTGGCTTTCTAGATCTTTTTTTTGTTTAAAAGGTAAATTTACAGGTAATTTGATTGGTGGAATTATCGCCTCACACTTATTACACCTTACATTTCCTTTTTTTCCAAGCTTGAATGTTTTTTTCGGGCCTAGTCCTGTCAATGCACCCATACATGTCGCACACCATACTTTTTTGCAAATAATACATGAAAAAAAGTAATTACTCCAAGGATCACCTTTCCAAGATTTATTATTAGTGTTTCTTCCACAGATCACGCAAAAATAATCCGAAGGAAGACGTTTTTTCTTTATTTTTATTTCACTCATTATTCTACACCTTTCAAAGGAATTATATTCAATTTGATAATATTATCAAGTTATAAGTATTATGCCTTTATCGATATTAATCATCATTAAAGTAATCTGATGATTTGTTATATAAATTATTGGGAGTCCTATTCTATTATATCTGAATTTCTCATAACCATTAATAATTGTTTTTATAATTTCATATATTTGATTTTTGTTTTGTCTAAATCTTGATTTTTTCGTTAGTATTAATTGGAAACACATATGGTGTTGTTCCGTAAACATCATCAAACAACATGTTTTATTCCCTGTTATAATATTCTCTAAACTCATAAATGTATGACTGGTGTAGAAATATTTTCCTTTATTTTGAATGCCTTTATTTTTAAAAGATTATAGATTTGAGAAAAATAAAATTACTTAACTAGTATATTCATTGCTCTCCACCACAATTTTCACAAAATTTTGCTTTATGAGAAATCTCGTGACCGCATAATGCACAATATTTGATTGGTTCATTGACTATTACTCCTGAAGTGCTTGATTGAGGAATCTCTTGAACAAAGGGTAAATTAAAAGGATTTTTCATTACAGGAATAAATGAATCACACGCAATACAGCTCATCTTCCCTTTTTTTCCAAGCTTGAATGTTTTTTTTGCACCTAATTTCGTTAATTGACCCATGCAACTTGTACACCATACTTTTTTGCAATTCGAGCAAGCAAAAAAATAGTTTCCCCACTCGTCTACGAAATATTTTTTATCGTTTGTATTTCTTCCGCAAATCACGCAGTGATAATTTGATGGAGGTCTATTTTTTATTTGAAACATATTTTTTTTCCTATATTTCAATATCATATATTTATTAGAATAAATAACATAAAAGTAATGTGTTTTATTTTATTTAAAAAAGCAATTTAGAAAGAAATGAAAAAGATATTATTGCTCTACACCGCAGCTTTCACAAAATTTAGCCTTGAGAGAAATTTTTTGACCGCATAACGAACAATATCTATTCGA
>JBHLMB010000043.1:0-4446 GCA_048938565.1 Promethearchaeota archaeon
GAACTTTAAGACAATTATAGATAGCAATAGCTTGATTTTCAGCCTCGTAACCTCCTTCAAGCGTGATTAATATTCTCCCTTTAGAATATTTATCAGCAATGGTCTTTAGAAGCTTTAGATACATTGCTGGAGCTTGATAAGTCCATCCCATTGCGGTTAACCTATCCGTCCAGTGAGTATCAAATCCAGCAGAAACGAGGATAAATTCTGGTTTAAATTCTTCTAGAATTGGAGAGATAATTTCTTCGAAGTACAAAGGAATTACATCATCGGCAGATTGAGGAGGCATTGGATAGTTGATCATCCTTCCCGCACCTTTTCCTGCGCCTATTTCGTTATGAAATCCACTCCCAGGATAAAGTGTTCGACCGTCTTGATGCGAGTTAAACATCACTAGTTCGCCTTGATCAGATGGACTTCCGCTAAAGAAAATATCAGAAGTTCCATTTCCATGGTGGCAGTCCCAGTCAATAAGGGCTATTCGCTTGATGGTTTTTTCCCTAAATAAATATTCTGCAGCAATAGCAATATTGTTAAAAATGCAAAATCCCGAACACTTGTAAGCATTCGAGTGGTGTCCCGGAGGTCTCACTGCAGCGAAGCAACTTGAAATATTTCCGTTCAAGATCTCATCGATACCAGTCAAATTCCCACCAACAGAATAAAGAGAAGCCTCGTATGTTTTTGGAGAAATTAGGGTGTCACCATAATCTATTACTTGATTCTTACCCGTGGTTTCGGCGAGTTGGCTAAGATTTTTTACTTGTTGCACTAATTTTTCTTCGTGTACATATTTAATTTCATCAAGCGAAGCCTTGCGAGGAGTTATGAGCTTGTAACTAGGAGAATCAAGAATATTTTTTTCCTTGAGATAATCCATTAATACAATTAACCTTTCGTGGCTTTCCACATGCACTATTCTATGATCGAGATATATTGGGTGATAAATAATTCCGACTGTCAATTTAATATAATCCCTTGTATTGGTTTTTCTTTCTTTTTCAAAAAAATATTACTATAAATATAAGATAACATAAAACATTAAAAATATTTAGACTTGAAAAATCACATATATAATTTTTGATAATAATCTATCTTGGGTCGATTTTTATGTTTTTATAAATAGTTATAAGGTTGAAAATATAATCTAATAATAATGAGTGATACTGTAAACTTCATATTGAAAATAATAGTCATTGGAGAACCAGCAACGGGCAAAACAAGTTTAGTAAAGAAATACATATCAGGTCATTTTTCCCAAGATTACAGGGCAAGCATTGGAACGAACATGTACATTAAGAAAGTAAAATTGGATTCTGGAGATGATGCAAAGATCCAGTTATGGGACATTGCAGGACAAGAAAAATGGATTAAAATGCGGCATGTCTATTATAGAGGGGCCCAAGGTGCGCTCGTATTGGGAGATTTAACCCGCGAGAAATCTTTCTACCAGATCGAATCGTTTTGGCGCGAGGACCTGCTAAAATATTGTCCCAACATACCCATTATCCTCATTGGCAATAAAAACGACCTGAAAATGGAAACAACAAAAGAAAAAGTTGAGTCCGTCGGTAAAAAATTAGGTGCCGTCTCAGTAATATACACTTCGGCAAAAACAGGAGATAATGTTAAGCAGGCATTCAAAACCATTTCGGAAATTGTTTATAAAAAGCGTCTTAAAGTTCAATCGTAAAATAAACCTTCTTTTATCTTACATATCCTTTCTCGTCATCCTGATCTTGTCTGGCGAGGGTTGATATAAAGTACCTTCTTCTACGAGGGCTTCGATGGATTTATTAATGAATGCCTTTTCAAATCCCTCTATTTCCATTCTTTGAATTACTCCATTTTTTTCTAACGCCTTCCACTCATTTTCTTCAAATAATTGCTTGAGTATGTCCAATAATTTCTCTAGCTTGTTTAGTTTCGTCCTTGATTGACCAGCGATTATCATATCGATGTCAAATTTTCCCGTTTCCTTGTCATATCCCGTGTCTTTTAAGTATCGCTTGAATAAGCGTATAATGGATTGAACATCCTCTTTATTTGCCTCATTTCTTAAAGCCATTTTAGCGTGTGCTTCGGTCAAACGAACTAAAGCATCCAGATTTCTCGCCAAGATCGAAACCACAGCGTCTTCGCTATCATATTGTCCCCTTAAATCTAGATAAAACTCCTTGATCGTCTCTTTTGCTTCCCTCGACAAGGTGGGATTACAAGTCCTGCGAGCGTATTTTATGTATTTTTTGAGCATATCTTCGTTGATAGGAGCAAGTATTTCTTTTTTTACTCCTGAAATACCTCCCTCTTCATCTGAAGAAAACGAGGCATTGCTCAATATGAATTCCGCCATTTGAGCGTCTTTTGCTGGATCTGGTCTATCCACGACTTTAAATATCAAATCAAACCTGCTTAACAAGGATGGAGGCATCCTGACATTTTCAGCGAAGCTTTTGTATTCGTTATACCTACCAGAATGAGGATTAGCCGCCGCTATGATTGCCGTTTGCGACTTTAGGGTTGCTACAATCCCAGCTTTGGCTATGCTAACCGTATTATGAAGCACTACACCTTGACCTATAAATGTATGATTTGGTTCAACGGTGAGATCATAAACCCAAGGTATTCTATTGTTTCCAGTGTTTTGAATTTCCTGGATACTTTTGATTCTATCCCAACAAATTTCTGAGGTAATTAATTTTTCTAATTTTGAAATTCTTTCTGATATAATATTACAATGTTTTTTTGTTGAAATTAATATATTTATTAATATCTCATCCCTCTGAGGTTTACTATATCCACCTCTTTCATAATAATCTATTTTACTTCTTGATAAATCAGATATACGAGCAATATCGTTTTGTGAAAATCCGGTAATATCTCTAATTTTTTTAAGATTTTGGATTTCATTTATAGTATCTATAACTAATTGATTTTTTTCTTTAAGATTTTTTAATTCTCTATCGAAAACATTTCTGGTAATTCCATATCCCTTTTTTAAATGTTTGTAATAGTATCCATCATCAACCATTCCTAAATCGCCCTTTAAAGCTAGTATAACAGGAATTATTGAAGTTGGAAATATATCATAATGGTGCGTTCTTTTTTTTTTCCGGATTAATTAATTTATATATTTTATTAAAACGAGGATCGTCTTTTTCCACTATTTGATCATAGAATTGAATCAAAGATTGACCGCGAATGTATGTTTTATACGAATCGTTATATTCATCATAAACTATTCTTGTTTGAATACCTAATTTTAATAAAAGGTCTTGAATGTCTTGACTTAATCCTTTTGAAGCGGTTCTATAACATATAGCTGTGGATTCAACACTTCCATCTCCTTTAAACGCTCCTTGCATAAAGGATTTCGCCATTTCAGAACTACTTGAGAGAATTTTATTCGGTATTCGTTTATATCTTGAAGTAGTCATTACTTCTGAAAAATTACTTTTCATCCATTTATACAATTCTATTGAGATGTATCGCAAGGTAACCAAGCCATCTTCCCTTATATTTATTGATGGCTTGATTCTAAAAGTTTTAAACATTAACTTTTCCATATCTTCCAATAATACAGATTGCATATTAGAAAATCCAATTTCTGCCACAGAGCCTTTATGACTGTGTCCCTCACTTACTAAATACCCTAAAATTTTGCTTAAGTCTTGATTTAACTCAGTAGGATAGGTAAGTTCTTTAGAATTTGGATGTGGAGTTGATATATTTTTTAATAATTTAATGGATTCAGAGGAATTTGGCAGATATTGGGGAATTGGGATAAAATCGGATACTTTGCATTTATCAGCTTCAACACAGGTTAGCTCACCATTTCTATATACGAAAAGGGGATGCTCAGGAGTAACTATTATTGCCCTTCCATTTGTAAAAGAAATCTTGTAAAATAAATCCGGAGCATCGTGACGGCTTATTCTATTAATTTTTGTTTTATATATCTTTTTAAAATCAGTGGAATATAATTTTATCTCGTTATATGGTAATATTTCACAATTTATTCCTTGGATGACATTATTAGCATTTGTTTCGAGTAAGTTATCTATCATTTCTCCTATTAAAAATCTCTTACCATCTGTTGTTAAGATTTCCGTATCGTAATGATAAGATTGTTGTTCCATCGCCTCGTGTAAGGCTGAACGATCAGCGGTATCCATTTTATCGAACTCATCTATAGCTGCAATTCCGCCATTGGCAAGAACTACAGCCCCAGCTTCCAAGTTCATTTGGCCTGTATCGCTGTCCTTTAGTACGGCAGCAGTTAATCCAACCGCAGTAGAACCCTTTCCTGAAGTATATAATCCCCGAGGCGATTTTTCGACAGCAGATTTCAATATTTCGCTATTATGCGTGATTATATTACCATTTGCTAAGATAAAGTGTTCATCTTCAGTTCCTATGTCATAAACATAGCAATTTTCCTTAATG
>JBHLMB010000043.1:4456-10574 GCA_048938565.1 Promethearchaeota archaeon
TGATTTTTATTGCTCTTACTTTATCCCATACAATATCAGAATAAATTAAAATTTTCAACCACTTAAGCTCTGGGCAAACTCTCTTGTCTTTTTTATAATATAATTCTTCAAACTTTTTTACAACTCTTTGCAAATATAATCTACCACACCGTTTTCTTTGTGTCTTTCCTCTGAGTTGCCCTAAAAAACTTCTTTCCTCGGTGTTTCTTACACTCCTTAATCCAATGTCTTTTGAAATTTTTTGTAGTATATTTCCAAAATTAGGAATAATATCTTTCTTTTGAAATCTTGTTTTTTTTATAGCTAATTCTATAGCACATTCCAATCGTTCTTGTTTTCTCGATGATAAAAATCTAAACTTTTGATGAAATTTTATAACCTCATCTCCAGTTAAAATAATTTTATAATACTTATTTCCCTTGTAATTACTTGATTTTATTAATTTTCTTCCTATTGTAGAAAAAATTCCAAAAGTGCTTAACATATCGGAAATTGAATAGGCTAAATCTTTACTTGCTGTGAGAGCGTCAATATAGAGTTTGTTTTTTTCGATTGTACCATCTCCAGCAAAATAACCTGATATTAATCCACGACGAAATTCAATTGGTGTAAATAAAAATTCATATGGTAATTGTTTTTGTTCAGCGTGAGTTCCAAACTTTTCATTAAACCAGCGCGTCATGCTTGCATTATGAAGTTGTATAGTATTATCGTGGCTATAATGTGATACTTTATCAAAATGTTCAATCAGGTTTGATTTCAGTAAATCTATAATTTCTTTATTTGTATTTGTTATTCGAATAGAATTTTTCTGAAGATCACCTTCCGCTAAATAGAGTCCTATTACTTCACCTAATTTTTCATCTAATTGAATGTGTCCCGGAATCCAAGAGCAATCGTATTTATTCCGTATCCAATCTTTATTAGGAACAGATGGAGGTTTATTTTTATACATTAGTAAAGTAGATCTTGCTATATTGGAGTTATTACTCGCTTCTACAGAAGTTATCATTCCTTTTTTGTATAATGAAATCTGATCTTGAATCGTACTTAAGCTTACTAATAGATCTTCTTTAAAAAATTGATTCATATCGATGGATGTCAAATTTTCACTAAAGTCGAGTTTACGAGCAATTGGTAGATATAATTTATCTTTTTCAAATTCTTCGAATAAATTTTCGGAGTTTATTATGTTTAATTTACCATCAATTAGCGTAGTAAATGAATGATCTGGTGTTGAAATAATAGAACGTCCTGATTCTGTTTTAATTTGAACTAGAATACTTGCCGTATGCCTGCTGATTTCCTTTATTTTAGATTTGTGAGTTTTTAAGGTTGAAGGATTCATTGATGCAGTATAAATAGGATCTATATTTGATAATCTGAGAAGTTCAGTTTCCCCCTTTTTAATTACATGTTTCTTGTTTTCTTCCAAGAGTTCCTCAACAAAATCCCTAATCTTGCGAACATCCCATTTCATCCCATCAGAAGATTTTTTATTGATGTATATTTTTTCATCGCCGTGGACGCTTTTTCCCGTCCCGGGATCCCCCATAAATAACACGTGAATGTCACCTCGTTTATATCCTCCTCCAGGCTTCTTTCTCCTCGTTCCCGAGAACAAGCTCAATGCGCAGGCCATTTTTAAATCGTCCCTTCCGTAAATGGTAGGAGCAAGCGAGCGTGCAATTTTTTTGTGAACCATTGGCTCTTTCGCAAGGAGTTCGATTTGTTCCTTGTCTTCTTTTGTGAGATCCAAATCTTCTTCGATTTTATCTTCGGGTTCTATGAAATTTACTTCAATATAAGATTTAAAAAGAGTAGAATTAAGATTTTTTATCGATTGCGCGATTACGGATTTGAATATGCCCATAATCTTTACCCTATCTCCTGGTTTTACAGTATCAACTAGATCCTCATTCATTAGTATGGCTTGTACGGAGCGTGGAATTCTTCCAGAAGGTAGCTCTTCGGGAACTTCTTGAATCATTATGCTTTGCCAATCGATGAATTCTGACTTTTTAGAAATGAGCCGGAAATCAGCCCTACTTTTTGCCTTACATCGTGGTTTTATACACGCTCTTGGCCAGGAAACTTGAGAGGTGATCTGGGGTATTTCAAAGCTAGCACCGCATACGGTACATTCGAATTTGGCTTTTGTTAATTTTGGCCTAACAGTCGAACTCCTGATCGTTATACCATTAAACCAAACGAGTTTATCGATGTGTTTTGCTCTTAATCCCCTAATTGGAACTGCCAACGGACCCATATCATCTTTAGTACAAAAGCGAACGAAGTAATCCTTGTGTGCAAGAGTGCTCGAATTGAACTTTAGAGTATTCTTGAAAGCTTCTATTGCGTCCTTGATAATTACTTCAGGATCCTCCCGTAACATATCTGCAATATCGGAGTCGTATGATAACAAGTCTTCGTAGAGAACAACCAAAGTATTTTCCCCTCTTGAAAAAAGATCGTTGATAAGATCTAGATACTTGGGAACTCCTGGTTTTTCTTGGAAGTCGCGATAAAATTCTTCGAGTTTTTGAACAATGTTGATAGGGACTGAAGAGCCTGATATGGGTGTCGTCATTAATACATCATTTCGTTTTTGATATACCTAATTATTTTTAATGATTTTAAAAACCTAAATATCAACTGATAGATTATTTTTATGTTAATAATAGTTAAAATGAAAATGTTTGAAAAGCAAGAGAGTTCGAGAATTTAATGAATTTACTTTGTATTTAAGCTTTCCTCGAACTCGTGCAATACTTTACAGATGATAGGATCTTGAGACATTTCACACCTGATTTTTAGCAAGGCTATTACTCGTTTTTTGATTTTATCATCCTTATATTTCGCAGTTCTTCCCAGTATTCGAGCGATAGACTGTTGCGTGTTTAGCGAGGCTTGATCAGATAAGTTTTGCAAGAGTCTAGATAATATTTTTTCAAGACTTATCTTGTTAATAATTTCGATTACAGCACTTATAGCGCTTGCCCTCACGCTTTCGGACTCGTCTCCTAAAAGCCTGATGATATTATCAAAAACGAGATCTATTTGATCACTATAGAGTACTAATAAATCTGCGGAAGCTTCTCTCACATTGGAATCCTCGTGTTTAAAGTTGCTTGATAAGATGTCAAAGGGAATTTGAGACGAGTTAACTTCTGGTGTTTCCGAAAGGATTTTCATAGCAGAACGTCTTACCCATCCTTGCTCGTCGCCAAGCAAGGACACTAGCTTTTCGATTATTAAAGCCTTATCATCGAGCTTGCCCATCGTATTACCCAAGCTCAAGACTGCTGCGTCTCTAACATTCCATTCGTCATCGTTGAGAGCCTCGTTAATTAATAAGTCAATTATCTCACCAGGATTCTCGCTCCCTAAGTGGCCTAAAACTATAGTGGCAGACTCTCTTATGAAAGAATCGTCATCAGAAAGTAGATCAACAATAGGAGGTATTGGTACGATTTCAGGAGTTTTTTTAGCCACTTCTGTCATGGATTTTAATAGAGCTAGTTTAACGGATGTATCTTGATCGTTCATAAAGTCAAAAATATCCTCCATTACAGACTCTAGGGACATTGGATTTTCCCGAGCTACTTTTTGAAAAACCTTATTTGCTTCTTTAACAACCTTCTCGCTCGAGGATTTTCTCATTACTTTCATTATAGGTTTTAATTTTATCATCTGTGTAAAATCGTCCATTAATCCTCCTAACGCAGATACAGCGTTAAAAGCAACTCCTGGAACATCTGAACCCGTGTATTTTAGTAGTTTTGAAATGACTTTTTTAGGATTTTTTCTAGCTATTTGTATGATTGTACTCGCTATTATTCCTTTCGTTATAAATTTAGATTCATCAGGTATTTCAATCAAATTTTTTAGGATTAACTTTTGATCTTTCGATGATTTTTCAACGAGAATATTCGATACGAGATTTCTTAGCTTTTCATTATCAGACTTAATGAATGACAATAAGATACTAAGAATTTTTCTAGGATTATTTTTCCATAACTTACCAATGAGTAATATTACACTATTCGCAACATCTAAATCCACATAATCAATTTTATTGATAATTTCATCGACATTGAAAGATTTTGGATCCTTTTCATAATACCTTTCCAGAACCATAATCGAACTTTTGCGTACTTTTTCGTTGGAGTCTGTTAAACCATCTAAAAACATTGAAGTATGAATGTGAAAGGCCTCAAGATTTTTGATACTTGCTAATAATTTATAAATCGCTGCTCTTACGGAGCTATTAGGATCATTTATTAACGATTTCACCTTCGAAATTATAGAAGATTCTCCTTCTTGGATGCTAATATTTTTTAATGCTTTTACAGCGGCAGATCGAATTTCTTCACGACTACTTTTTGTCTTCTCTATTATTAATTCTAATGGCAGTTTATATTGCGTTTTTAAAACGATTTTTAGAATTTCTGCTTGTATAACTTTATCAGGATCTTTTAACAATTTATTTATATCAATAGCATCAATAAGGTCTTCTTGCCTTTTTACCAATTTTGAAACTAACTTCAATCCGATTTGTCTTAATCTCCATTCGGCATCATTTACTAATTTTAGAAGTAGTTCTCTGGGAATTTTTTCTATAAAAGAAACCTCTGATTCTAAAAGAGTCCGTGCAACTCCAATGGATTTATCATAATTCGGGGATGCTAAAGCACTTATCACATGAGGCAATACTACATCGGAAGCATCTTTTTCTAACTGCGAGAGAATTTTAGTGCATATTCTCCTCGAAATAGGATTATAGTCTGATATTCCATCGAATAGATAGTCCATAAACTTAGAATCGCCGAGATTTACATTGGTTTTCAATGGAATCCTTTCGAACATTAAGACCAGCGTATTTTCTGCGTGTTGCTGTATCTTTGGATTTTTATTCTTTATTAAAGTAAATAAGGGAATTGGGTCGAATTTCTGACCACATTCCGTGATTTTTGAATATTTTATATTCACATTAAAGGACGCACTCGATTTAATAAGAAAATAAGATGTGAAGATTATTAAGACGGTTTCTTCTATAGCCGCCGCAAACGCATATGTGGGGGCGTTGGATATGGCTTGACTCGTTAACGCCCATGTATTAAGGACGGTTAACTTATCTGCATTTACAATTAAAAAATTAACAAACACATTTACGCCTATTGCCGCCATCAAATAGGCAGCAAAATAAATGTCAATGGCGCGATATTTAATTTTCCTTCCCCAGAAACGAGTAAAATATCCTACTATCCCAAATAAAAGCGTAACAAACACGAATACTGACGACATAGTGGAGAATCCCATTTTCCCCGTAAAGAAAAATGCAATTGTCTGGATCATTGATATCCAAGCCCATACAAATACGAATAACATTAATCCCATTAGGATGTAGGAGCCAGGATCTGTCTTAAATTGCCTAAAAGACCTCTTTTTATCTTCGAATCCTAAAAACGCCATTCGTTTTATCTCTGGAATATGATAATAGCAATTAGATAATCCTGCAATATAACCTTTTGAACCATAGAATGTTAATATCAATAAGGGATAAACAAGCATGAAGCTTGTCCATATCATCAAGAAAGGAATACCAATCGAGGCGAGTAATATAGGAGGTAAAACAAAAAGACCCACATACAACAGGATGGCCATAATGAAAGACACAAATTTAGATTTGGTAATATTAATAAGCCTATTACTGATGATCTTTTGAAAAGGTGTAAGGCCCTCATCGGTTTCCTTGCTAAGGGCTATATACAAGAAGTCTATAAGAGGATAAATCGATATATAAATCAAGCAGAATAGAAGTGGAATTAATAAGGCAAAGGGATGTATATCTGGTGGGGGCGTTGGGCTATGTACCCAAAAATCTTGAGACTTCACGGCAAATATAAAACCCATACTCATAACCACCATAACCGAAATTCCAAAAACAACTCCATAGACAACACATTGAAGAGTGTCCTTGATGTTAAATTCCCCTTTTTTGACTAAGGCAACTTGTTTATAAATGATAAAAAATCCAACTGAAAAAAATACAAAAAAAATTAGAACAAGAAAAATTTCTACAAGCATCGTTCTCACTAGAATGGAAGGGATATTA
>JBHLMB010000044.1:0-10530 GCA_048938565.1 Promethearchaeota archaeon
ACTCTACCGGATTTAAATGTCCAATTACCTTTTTTATTAGCAATTGATAAGGTGCATTTTACCGCCATTAGAGGCTATGATGAGGATTTCACCGGGATTGCCTTTGATGATAATGATTTGATAGCGTTAGATTCAATACTTTCTCTTTCAAGGACTAAAAACAGGTGGTTATTGGAAGTCAAAGATGTAGATGCGGCACTTAATGAACTTTTAAAATTCGCAAGAACATGTTCTGTAAAAATTTTAGAACTTAGCACGCATCAGTCCAACCTAGAAGATATTTTCGTTAAAATCATAAAAGGATGTGTTGAAAATTAGCGAAATCGAACAATTTTTTTTTGACGAATCGAAATTAGAGATATTCATCTCACAATTAAGGAGGTCCTTTGGCATAACTGGGAAGGACTTGAAGATGTATTACAATAAATTTCCTGTAATTTTACAATCAATCCTTTTCCCCATAATATTATTGTTTGCGTTTACAATGGGAAGATCAATTCAACCAATATATGTCGTTTCGGGAATAATGGCATTGGTGCTTTTTTATTCGGCAACAGCGATTGCTCCCATTACCTTGCCTTGGGAAACATTGTTTAAAACGCTTGAAAGGACGATGACAACGCCTGTATCGATTAAAACAATTCTTTTAGGCGATATATGGGCGTCTTTTCTTTATGGCACGATGATTTCTTTTGTAACATTCTTATTAAGCATCGTTGCGTTTTCATTGTGGACTTCGCTGAATTTATTGGTCCTTTTTCTTGGAATAATTGTTGCCTCATTTGCATTTTCCTGCTTTAGCATTCTCTTGTCGGTACCTCCATTTTCACATCCCTCTGCAATGATGATATTGTCGATTACGGTAAAATTTCCTCTCGTGATGATTTCTCCACTGTTTATAGCAATTGAATCCTGGCCTCCTTCGATGGTATCTCCCATTACATACTTTCTCGACATCGTGAATTTTGGATTGTCGGGAGAAAGCGCTTTTGGAACTTTTGGATTAATTTTAGATTTTGGAGTGCTCCTGGTGTTTGGATTAGGGATGCTTTTAATATCGTTTAAACTCCACGAAATGACGCTACAAAAAAGGTTTAGAAATTAACCTCAATCTATCCATTTTTTTTTCTAATTTTAAAATTATTATTCTTAATATTGATGAAAATAATCCTTGAGAATTACTTTATTCAAAGTGGTTTTTATTTCAATTAAGAGAAAATTATGGAGGTTATTAGATTGATAAATAATAATTTTAACCTAAACGGAATCTTGATTTAAAATGTCCGCCACTTCCAATTCGTGGTTAATGATTAAATCAAAAATTAATAAAAATTATACCAATAGGTTTTTAAATGAATATAGATTTCTATATCTCATCAATTTAAAATATGAATCACTAATTAAAGATATAATAATAAAAAAATGATGAAAAATAAATTTTCAGGCAATTACTATGAGATAGGATTTCAATTAGGTACTCAAATTAAAGATTTTTTTCAATTACCTCCTGCTTCTGAAGAAACCAAAACATTTGCAGAAAAATGTCGACCACTAGTGAGAAAGCACGCTCCTGGAATAATTGATGAACTTCAAGGATTATGCGATGCTGCAGGTTTTGATTCAAGATTATTAGATGCCTTTGTTTTAGCCTTAGGAAGAGACCAAATAAATGAGGCTAGAGAATTATTTAAACACGGCATTGATTTTGGATGCACATCGTTTGCAATTAGCAGCACGCAAACGGGAATAAAAACTGCAATTTTTGCGCAAAATTATGATTGGACGGAATCTTTTAGGGAATTTTTTACGATGCTATGGAACGATCCTGAAGAAGGGATTCCAAATCTCTCTTTTACAGATCATATTGTTGGGCGCTATGGTGGGATGAATAAGGCTGGATTGGCAATGAGCATTCATGGCGTCCCTTCGTATCAAAAGGAATGGACTCCCGGTTTGAGAATGAATGTCATTGCACGATGGGTTCTTGACAACTTCAAGACCACAAAAGAGACCGTTCATTACATTGAAAATATTCCGTATGTTTGTGGTCATAATTTCTTGATCTGCGATGACAGAGATGTTATCGCGAGAATAGAATCTGCGGGTGATGAGGTAATAGTTACCTATAGCGAAAATGGATTTATGGGTATAACAAATCAATATGATACGAAAAGCTTGAAAAAGTATGAATTTCAAAATTTTTCTTTCCGAAATAGCGAAGTAAGGTTGAATAAAGTCAATAAATGGTTCGAAGATAATAAATCAAGAATAGACCTAGACAAGATTAAAAAACTATTAAGTGGCCATAATTCGGGAGTATGTAATCATTTCGAATTCGGAGGAGAAACCACGAGTACGATTTGGTCTTGGATTGCAAAAATTAATACTGACGAAATTTTAGTGTGTGATGGCTCTCCTTGTAATAATCCTTATGAAATTTTTAATATTAATTTTTAAATTTATCGCAGCTTGATAGTATGCTCTTATTGTTCGGATTTGGGATGTTGATAATATCGTTCAAGCTCTATGAGATAACACTGCAAAAAAGGTTTAAAGCGTAATTTTCGCTTTTCCATTTCATTTTTTTAATCTATTTTTTATAAAATAGCTAGAGATCATCCTTCTTTTTGAACACACAACAAATTATAGATAATTTAATGAATAAAGTTATAAAAGCTCCTCATCCCAAGAAAAAACAAAAAATCCCTCATGTATTGGTTTTCATCGTTAATGGATTTATTGCTTCGATTTTAATGTTTTTGATATTTGGTATAATAATGTCTATCATTATTGAATATTAATTCAAAAACTTTAAAAGGAAAGAAAGTAACTTCTTAAATGGAGAATTATGAATATTTATTCACAAAAGAAAATAAGTTAAAATAATATTAGGGAGTTTAAAAAAAAACCCAATAATTATGAGAGTGTTATTTATGATATGAATATAACAGACTTAGAAAAATATGGAATTAAAGGTTCTGATAAGGGAAAACTAATAATTGATTTATCTTCTGATTGGTGTGGTCCTTGCAAGCTTCTTTCACCCGTACTAGAAAAAATTCGGGATGAAGGTTTGATAGACTTGATTCAAATTAATATTGATGAAAATCGCGAGTTAGGTCAAAAATTGAATATTTATGCAGTTCCAACTCTATTATTTTTCAAAGACGGTAAGCTCTTAGATAAAAACATTGAGTTGCATGGTGAAACGCTAGTAAATAATGGGATTATGGTCGGAGCGGCAGGAGAACTTATTTTAAAAGAAATCATTAAACAAATGTAATTAATTGATACGAAATTAAGCTTTAAATGGAAAAATTTATTCTACTACGAGCGAAGTAATAAAACAGGATTTTTATAATTATAAAAAAAAAAGATCAGATTATATGTGATTGTTAAAAAAGTAGTTATTGCCGGTACTTTTGATATTTTACATCCAGGTCATATTTTTTTAATCAATGAAGCCGCAAAACTAGGTCAAGTTTATGTAATTGTGGCTACAGATAAGAATCGAAAAAGATTTACTGGAGTACTTCCAATAGTTCCAGAAGAACAAAGATTGGAAGTCGTAAGAAATTTAAAACATGTGAAAATGGCAAAAATTGGAAGGAACGACAATAAAATTCTTTTGACAATATCAGAAATTAACCCAGATATTATCCTATTAGGCCCAGATCAAAGATTTAATATTAGTTTATTAAAACAAGCTTTGAATGAACTAGGTTTGACACGCATAGAAATTAGGAGATTAAATCGATATTATGACAAATATGAATTAAATTCATCAAGTCTTATAAAAAAAAAAATAATTAACCGTAATAATGGAAATAATGACATAAAAAAAGGAAAATTAATTATTTACTGAGGAAATATTAATGGAAAATAAAAAAGCATTATTTATTATAGGATCACCGAGAAAGAATGGAAATACCAAATTTTTGATGGATAAAGTCATAGAATTATTGAAGAGTAATTTTAAAATTGAAGTAATTTTTCTCTCTGAGCATGATATTAGCCCATGTAAGGAGTGCTATCATTGCATGGATATAGACGAGTGTTCGATTAAAGACGGTATGCAAGAATTATACGGTAAACTCAAAGAAAGTCAAGTAATAATATTATCAAGTCCGATAATGATGGGTGGAATAACGGCAACTTTGAGGGCTTTTATGGAAAGAACATGGCATTTGAGAAAAGGACAGTTAGCAGGTAAAACAGGGAGCTATATATTAGTTGGAAGGCGGGATTTAGGGGCGGGAATAAACGAAATGGAAGAATATCTATCAAGATTGCAACTAATTAAAGTAGCTGGAGTTTTTGGATTTGGATTCCATAAAGGCGATGTTTTAAAGGACGAAGAAGCATTAAAAAATATTCAGCGTCTTTGTAAACAAATAATTGATCTAAATAAAAAATAACTCTAAAACAGAGAAATTTCAAATTGTTGTCTTTTTTCTTAATTTATTATAGAAAAAGCGGATTGACTTAGATTTATAAATTGAGCTTAAAATAGAGAAAATGAATTTCTTATGGATTTGGAATTTGTTAAGTATCAAACGAAGAATTTAATAGAAAAAATATATGAAAAAATCAATAGCATTTAGCGGGAAAGGGGGAGTGGGAAAAACTACAATCTTAATTTTATTTTTAAAATATTTAATTGAAAAAAATGAAAATAAGAGAATTCTCGTAATTGACGCAGATCCAGATGCAAATATTGCAGATAGATTAGGGATTAATCTGGATTTTTACGACACTATAGCAGGTAAGATGCAATTGTTAATGTATAAAATCAATCGGGAAACAATTGCTCCATATGCAAGCAATAGGCAAGCAATTGAAGCTGAAATCCTTCCTTCTATTATCCATATGAAGGATTTTGATTTGTTGGAAATGGGACGCTCAGAAGGTATAGGTTGTTATTGTTCGGTCAACAATGTTTTGAAAAATACTATTGATTTAATTTCAGAAGATTACAATTACATACTATTTGATAGCCCGGCGGGTTTAGAACATTTTGCTCGAAAAACAGGAAAAGATGTAACAGATCTGCTAATCGTAGTAGGACCAAGCAAGATGGCATTACACACGCTTGAGCGAATATTAATTGTATCAAAAGATGTTTCCTTAAAATTTAATAATTATTGGGTTTTAGGAAATAAATATTCTGAAAATAACAAGGACTTTTTAGTTCAGAAATTGAAAGAAATCGAAGAACCACAAATTAAATTATTGGGTTTTATCCCTCAAGACAATGAGCTTATGAAATACAATTTCCTAAACGACAATCTATTGAAAATATCCAATGAGAATGGTGCATATAAAGAAATAAAAAAGATTTTTAGCATTATAATTTAAAAATTCAATGATAAAATAAAAATCTAAAAAAAATTGAGCAAAAAGCTCATTTATAAGAAATCTTTTGGTCCGGGCTTCTCTATTATCTTGAGTAATTCATACTCCGTTATCATTTGAAGAACTCCCATGACTTTCATGCCATGCTCGTATAATTCGTTAGCATCATACAAATTCCTCCAACAAAAGGGACATTCTGTTGTTAAAATGTCTGCTTTCACGGCGTTTGCCTCGTCACATCGTAAGCTAGCCGTTCTTAGCGAGAAATCGGGATATCCTGCTCGAACACCGCCGCCAGCACCGCAACACATACTATTCATTTTGATACGATACATTTCTGTGAACTTGATTCCCACATCCTCTTCTAATTTTCTCAGAATGATTCTTGGTTTTTCAAACCACTCTTCGATTTTTTTCTTAATTTTTCGCATGTCAAGCATCAAGTTCTTACTCTGGTTAATGAGTTCCTGCTCGAATTCTATGCCAAAATGGCGTCCCGTATGGCAGGGGTCATGATATGTGACAACCTTGCCCTTTAGTTCGGCGTTTGGCTTGAATTTAATCTTATTTTCAGTGATTAATTTTGCAACCAATTCAAAAGCGTGTTGTGTTTTAAAGGGAAGTTTCTCTTCGCTCATCCACTTTGGATAATCAATCGTGAATGTCCTGTAGCAGCCTGCACACGAGAAATATACCTTCTCCAAGTTTTTAAACAATTCGAGGTTCTTGTTCATTAACATTTGAGCGGTTTCTACAGCCCCCACCCTGAAAAATGGACTTCCACAGCACACTTCATCTTCAATGAGCGTGAAGTTCATTCCAAGCGCTTCAAATAGTTTCGCGGTTGCTATAGCTACTTCAACTTGGCGATAACTCGCCGTACATCCTACATAGTAGCCAATCTTTGCATCTTTATTGTTGATAAATTTTCCCAAACCCGCATCCTTTGCCCATTTCATCCTTTCGTCTTTATTACCCCCATAAGGGTTGTTGAGCTCCTTAACAAACTTATCGACTAAAGCGTGTTTTTCAATCATTGGAACACCCGACTCAACGCATGCTGCCCTTAAAGATTCGATAATGTCCACCGTTGGGATTTTATTCTCGCATTGAGACGAACATTGTCCACATGTGATGCAAGGCATTATTACATCTCGTACTTCCTCGGTAAATTCCAAGTCCCCGTTTAAAATGGAACGAGCGATCCAGATTTTTCCAGCGTTCCAATACGCTTCCCAACCGTATTCAATACCTGCAGGACACGAATCAACCATCCCCTCGTAGAGAACCGTGCCTTGTTTGCCCTTGTGCTCTCCAATTCCTTTCCTGCTTGGCTCGCCAGAATACGCAAATCGGCACGCTTTACAGTGGATGCATTTGAAGATTTCACCTTTTAATTCGGTTAACCTATCCATTCCTGTTTTTGCCATATTTTTTTCACCTCGTGGTTTATGGAAGACCGAGTCTTCCTGGATGCATTATCATATTTGGATCTACGATCTTCTTCCATGCTCTCAAATATTTCCAGTACATGGCTGCTTGACTGTAGGTCAAAGGAGCGTGAATGTATGGATCTGGCCTATAATTGAGCCATCCTTGCTTCAAGGAATATTCCGTAGTTTCCCGATTAACATTTTGCACGCGCTCGAAATCTTCTTCTTTACTACTATCGAAGCAGATGATAGGCATACAAATGGCTTGTCGGCATCGTTCAATGCTGGCAATCCACATTACTGGTGGGAATCCATATTTTTCTAAAATACCGTTATACATTTCGGCAAAGTGAGCGCATTCATTCCAGGGCGTGTACCATGTGATGAACAAAAAACCCGCCTCCCAGAAGGCATATGGAACTGCGATCTTATTGGGCTTCTTCAGTCTCGAAGCGATTTGTTTTGGATGAAGTTCGTTTCGTACCATTGCCTCAGGATTTCGGCATCTGTTAGATTTTTTATATTTTTCAACTATTTCATCGATTGTACTAATCACATGATCTAATTCTTTTTGGCTTTGAGCCCAGCATTCCCAATTCATCCACCATTCAGAATCACCTCTTTCCTTGAAAAAAGTGTAATCGTGAGGAATTTTATCTTTGGGCCATCGTGTCATGACGAGTGGCCAATTACCTCCCTGAACCATGACGGTGTTGTGCGCAATGCCAAATTCGAGCTTTCCAACATCTAAGGTGGCGTCCTGCATATCATAAGGATTATCCATTCCCCATACAATAACGGTCTTGGCGTCAGGATGTGGATATATCTTAACGGCAGCCTTGGTGATGACACCCATAGCGCCTTGTGAACCCATTAAAAATGACCACATATCAGGCCCTAGGCCGTACTTGTAGAAAGGCTTTGCAAAAGGTAATGCCCACGAGCCGGTTCGAACGATATCGCCGTTTGGAAAGACCACTTCAGCGCACATAAAGTTATCCCCTTGTGGACCTGTGCTTGAGGTATATAAAGCAAAACCCCTATCAATAGCGTCGCCCATAACAGTTGCGGCAGGAGGTGCGCCGTCTGCGATTGGGGGTGCCCAGTCTGGGTGATGCTTGTGCATATATGCCCATAATTGGCCATTAGTCACACCAGGTTCTACAACGCAGTAGCGATTATTTTCATCGATTTCAAGAATGCGGTTCATACGCCCCAAGTCAATTTGAACGCCAGCGGGCTTTATAGTCGGACAGGCAAAGCCACCGGATAGACCTCCTGAAATCGGAGATACGGCTATTTTTTCATCTGAGCAATAGAGAAGAATTTTCCTTATTTCTTCCACATATTTTGGCCGTACGACGATGTCAGGTATCTGCGACTCGAGCCCCATTACTGATTTTGCGAGATATGAAGCGGTGATGGCTTTATTGTTGGTAGCGTAATTTTTTCCAACAATACCGATCATGGCTTCAAGATCTTTTTCGTCTGCTAATTTATAACTCATATTTATCAGTTTTCTTGTTTTTTAGACTATACTTATAATAAATAATATTATTGTTTTGGAAAATTAACGACTAAATTTTAATATTTCGAGTATTGAAACGAGTCGCGAGGTGATTTTTTCTTATAGTTTATATGGAGCATTGTAATCATAATTGGGCAAGTCGATCAGGTGTTGCATAAAAACGAAGGAAAGAGCGAAAATATGCGAGGAATGGGAAAATAATGGGATTGTGTTGATTATCTTAATGGTGCCATAAGTGATTAGGACATCGAATCCACAGATGAGTAGGATGTGATAAGCGAGTCGCAAGTCGTTCATTTTTTCCATTATATAGACTTAGTGCGAACGAGATCATATAAGTGATAGCCATAAACACTTAAGGATACTTTAAAGATTTAAAATTGATCAAATTCACAAAAAAAAATATGAAATTAAGAAATATATTTTAATTTCAAGGTCTATAACTAGAATATGCCAGTATATAAAGACGAAAAACAATTCCTTAGTTTGAATTTTCACAATGAAGCAGAAATAAAAAAGGGAGAGGAACGATTCGGAAAATTACAGGTGCTTCGAGAAAAGGTAGAAGCAGATCCTAACAACGACGATCTATTATTTGAATTAGGTTTTTTATATCTCTATGTATATCAAGAATTTTAAATTGGCGAACACTATGATAAAGCCAAGGAATGCTTTTTACACGCCCTTAAAATAAATCCTGCTAACGCAAATGCGTGGTTTGGCATGGGAGATTATCATTTCACTTATTATAAAGTCGATAATAACGACAAATTTGCAATGGAAAATTTTATTAAAGCACTCGAAATTAATCCAAATCACATTTTAGCTTTAGATCGCTTAACCGATTGCTATGTGAACGAGAATAAATGGAACGAAGCTGTTGAGTGTGCACAATTAATTGTAGATTTGCTCCCAGATGATTTGAATTACCTGTATTTATTGGCATCTGCTCAAGCCGATGCAAAACGGTTCGAGGACTGCGTGAAAAATCTAAGAAAATCACACGAACTCGAACCTGAGTCGATTGTTGAGAATATGAGATATAGGCTCAATTCAACATTCAAAAAAGCAAAGAAAAAATATTCAAGGAATTCTTGATAAAAATTGGATTACAATAAATCAAAGGACTTGATCTTTTTTTGCGGTTCCTATTTCCTTTCTAATTTAAAATAATTTCTTCTAGTTATTTGATTCTTAACAATTCTTATTAAGTTATTAATCCGTTATTAATTTCTAGGATTGTATAAATAGATTATATCGGAATCATTTAAATATTCAAACTTTAATATAATAATGTCGGTTATTATACTTATATGATTTCTTAAAAAAATGAATTCCAATAATAACATTCCATTAGTGGAAGAAACTAATCAATGGGCAATAATACATGTGTCAGAGGTCACTCCCAGAAACATTAACGCGTTAATTAAAAACTTGAAATTACCCTTATCTGAAAATTTTTACATATCTTTCAATAGCTTGATAAAACTAGGAAAAAAAGCCAGGAAAAATTTGCAATTTGAGATAAAAAATATTGTAAAAAGCGATTGGAGGAAGTATCTTTTTGAAATTCTTCTAGAGAACGCTTCAGAGCGCCCTCATAATTTATATCCTCTAGTCTCACACTTGTATTATCCAGATTTTGTTAAACGTGCTCAAGCAATCAATGTCGCATCAGAAAATAACCTCGGAGCGGATTATTTTGATATTATATTACCGTTGCTGGACGATCCAGACGATTCCGTGAGATGGGCTGCCTTGAATTACTTAATATCTAAAGATAAAGTCAATATGATGATTGTACAAGGAAAATTAAATGAACGTCGTGAAATGGAACAAAATAAAACAATTTTATGTAAAATAGATTCTCTAATAGATTAGTTTGAAAATATAACCGAAACTTAGGAAAAAGTGAACTTAAATCTAAATTAGAAAGCTCAACCTAGTAATTACTATTCTAAAATTTTATTGTTATAGTCTATTGATGAAATCCTCTATAAAAACATATCATAACTTCAAATTATTTATCAACTTTACTGAATTTTTAAAAATAGCACAACTTTAAGACGATTTAGAGTTATTCTTTCGAGGATATAAAATTCTTGAAAAAGAGTGATTCTATTTCTTACCAAATTGATTTATCTACTATCTAAAATATATTTGTATAAACCGATTATGTATGGAAGGATTAAAAATGGTTGGAAAAAAAAAATG
>JBHLMB010000587.1:0-2655 GCA_048938565.1 Promethearchaeota archaeon
GTTTGGTGCAATGAGACCCACATCTACACGACGGGATATACCAGTAGTTTCGGAGCATCGAATCTTGACTTACTTCTTGTTCAATGGGATTCTGCAGGGAACAAGGTGTGGAATCGGACATGGAGCGAAACAAACAACGATCAAGGTCGTTCTGTATGGAGTGATGGCATTCATATTTATACGGCGGGTATCACGGATAATCCCAGCACTTCAAGTGATGACTTATTGCTAATACAATGGGACACGGCAGGAAATTTAATATGGAATCGAACTTGGGGTACAACAAGTGAAGAACAAGGTCATTCAGTCTGGGGCGATGGTACTTATATTTACACTACAGGAGACGCAGAGCGTCCAGGTACTTCAGATTATGACTTATTACTCGTACAATGGGACTCGACAGGAAGCATAATACGCAACTGGACCCTGGGCGGACAGAAAGACGATTATAGTCGTTCGATTTGGGGGGATGGTATTTACATTTACACGGCGGGATTCACATACAGTTTTAAAGCTTTAGGCATTGATTTATTACTCGTACAATGGGATTTCGTTCCCATCGCGAGTTTTAATGGAAATATTACAGACATAATAGCAAATGAATATGTGCAATTCAGCTTCACTGGCTACGAAGGCAGTTCCTCTGCGCTATTTCAATGGAATTTTGGAGATGGCACGGCGAACTCAACATTACGAGATCCAGTGCACCAATTCACATCTGCAGGTAATTTCACGGTCACCTTGACAGTTACGGATATTGATGGCGATATAGATATCCTCTCAATGGTAGATTGTATTAATGTGGCCCCAGACTTGATACCTATTGCTAATTGGAATTCGAACGCTTCAGTAATTCTTGTGGATGACGCAGTAAGCTTCACATTCACGGGTACTGAAGGAAATGTTGAAACAAGCTATGAATGGAATTTTGGTGATGATACGGGAATATTCAATAATTCAGATTTGATACATACATTTTCTACAGCGGGAAACTTCACGATAAGTTTAACAGTTTCCGATATTGATGGAGATTTTGATACTAGGGAAAATACTATCTTAGTTTTAATTCCATCGGATGACTTTGACGAAGATGGATTGACTAACTTTCAGGAATTACGCATATATGGGACAAGCGCTACCAATAGGGACACAGACGGAGATGATTGGAGTGATAAGGAGGAAATTGATGCGGGAACTGATCCACTCGATCCATTAGACCACCCAAGCCGCCCACCACCAGGAGATACATTTTGGGATTTGTTATTCAAACAAGGAATTATAATTCCAATTGTTGGTGCTATTGTAACAGCGACGGTAGGAATAGTCATAAAACGAATAAGAACCAAGACAAAGAAAAGGAAAAAACAAGCTTTATAAAAAAGATCGAATCCAAATTAAAATCCACGAAAGCATTTTAAAAAATTAAAAAGTTCTTTCTTTTGTTTTTTTATTTAATTTGGTTATGGAAATGATCAAAATAAAATTGCTCATTAGCAATCTCGATGTTACGCAAACCAAGATATTAAAATTGGGAAAGATATTCTCATCGAGTAATTCTTTTAAATCTTGAACGACACGTGTACCCCTAAACATTCTAGTTCCAAGTCATAACTCAAGATGCTCTAAATTTGGAAGTTTCCCTTCAATAATTAGCATAATGAGAGTTCTTAGATAATCGTGTTCAATACCTAAAAAAGATAGTTCTATAGTTCCTCTAACGGCAAAATATTCAAGATCTGGATATGCTTTCAACAAGGGGGTAAGATTAGTATGATGGGGCCAAGTAAGCCCACATTCGTTTCCTAAATATATTTTTTTCAACCCAGGAATCTGTTCTCTTGCTTAAACAAGTTTTTCTACGATGCGTTCAGAGGATTGATTTGGAACCTCCCATCTTCCTATAATTATGGTAGTTATTTTTTCCACTCCAGAAGTGTCTAAAAAAAGCGATATGGCACTTTCTTTAAGGTAAAATTTTTTGAAATTTGAATAATCAATATTTCTGCTTAAATATTTCTAAGCTATTAAGATAAAAACCAATAAAATATCTTCAATATGATCTTGTACCTTACCTATTCATTTTTATTGCATTTTCGGATTCTGCAAGCATTTCGATACTTTCTATAGGGTATTTTCCTGTCAAACAGGCCAAGCAGAGTTCGTTTTCCGTCATCCCGATGGATTGAAGCAAGTCTTCTAGCCTCTGATAAAGTAAAGAATCGGCCCCTATTTTTTTTCGGATCTCTTCGACATAATTATTGCCGAATAAACGCATACTCCTGCCAGCAATTAGTTCGTCGCTTGTAGGAAAATCAATCCCCATGTAGCACGCACTCACGACTGGCGGGCAACTTATTCTAACATTCACGGATTTTGCACCTACTGCTCGAATGAGCGATATGATTTGTCTTGTTGTCGTCCCTCTCACGATGGAATCGTCGATTAAGATAACATCTTTTCCTTCGATGACGCTCCGTATTGGATTAAGCTTCTCTTTAACTGCGGCGTCACGCTTTAATTGCCCTGGCATTATGAAAGTTCTCCATACATACCTATTTTTCATTAATCCTTCCACATAAGGAATACCAGATTCCTTTGCATAACCAACAGACGCACTTCTTCCTGAATCGGGTACGGGAACCACGATTGCGTTTT
>JBHLMB010000588.1:0-2654 GCA_048938565.1 Promethearchaeota archaeon
TGCCGTCTCTACCGTACTAAATGAACTCTGACCAGCGAGTGCTTGATATACCAAACGAGCATCCTGAGGAATCTCTACATATCGTGGTGAAACGTCTATCAATTCATTGCCGCTGTAGAAATAGAGCACGATAACCTCACCCAGTTCCTCCTGGAAGCTACCTTCCATAATATTCCCGAAAAGAAGCTGAGAGTTGGGAAGGGTTTAAATCGGATACTTTTTCAAACATTTCATGTAATGGGATTCCTATCATTTTTTCAATCTCTTCAGCAGCAATTTCTTGAACTCCGTGCTTGTTTAAAGCATGGTTGAATGAATTAACAATCCCTTCCTTGTTATTGATTAGCGTAAAATCCAAATCAAAGCTTATTAGTACCTTACTATTTGCAGGGGGCATTTTTTTTTCTTGGATTTTATTGAGTACTTACAAACTTAAAATTTTTGAATAACCTTAAAAGATACATGATATCTTCGGAACTGCGCATCAATCGCTTGATATTATGGGGAAAATGGTCCAAGGATATATCCTTTCTGTCAGAATACCTTGAAATGATTGTATTAACGATTTTCTTGTAATTATTGACCGTATATGATTGGGATTCTATTTCCGACATAATCTTACTTGCTCTATTGGATTTTCCTATTAAAATGCTCGATAAAGCTGCAATCACATATGAATGAACAATATGAGAATATCCTACCTGTTTGAGATTAGCTGCTCGATAATAGTATGTGTATACATTTCTAACCATCTCCCTGAGGACTAGATCGTCTGCTATGTCCAATTTTTCGTAAAATTTAATACCTTCCAAAATTACAGAGGCGGCCGTGAAGAATTGCTCGTTTTTTAAGCCTTCCTCGGCTATTTTATTTAATCCTTTAATAATACGATTGAAAATATCAAAGCGATCTATGTCCAATCCCGCCTCTATGGCAATGTCATAAGCGTTTAAAAAACATTCTGTTGATTGGTTTGTTTCTCCTAATTTCCATAAAGTACTTCCCGCACGCAAGTAATATTTGTAGGCCATTTGAAAATTGCCCAAGATTTTAAAGACTTCTCCTGCATCAATGAAATTGTTTGCAGCGTTATCGTAGTCTTCAATCTTTTCGGAATAATTACCTGCTAATGTGAAACAAGATGCCGACTCGATAAGATTGGTTTTTAGTTCATTATAGCATAGCGCAGCTCCTCGATAATAACGCGCAATTTTTTGAAAATTCCCTTCGCTCTTTTCCAGATTTTCAGCCAAATTGATGTAGGCTCCAGCTTCTTTTTTTGTATAAAATTCTTGTTGCTCCTCGTCATTGACGATTTCGTATAGGGTTTTCAATATTTGAGATATTTGAGATAATTCTAATTGATCTTTATTATCTTCAAATTGCTTGAACAATTCGCTAAAAAACTCTATTCCTTCGGATACTATTTTTTTTGAGCTCTTGTAATCGTCCAATCCTTCAAAACAAAACGCTAATTGCTGGTATGAAAACGATAAGAGATCGAAATAATCGTTATTTTTAGCAAGCTCAATCACTAAAAGATAATAATCGATGGCTTTCTTGTAATCAAATAATTTCACATACAATTCGGCAATATTCTCAAAAGTATGGGCAAGTTTTCTCATCTCGCCAAAATCTTTTTGTAATTGGCTTTCTTGAATTAAATAATCGATGCTTTTCAGAATCGCGCTTTTCTCCAAGTTAAAATCCTTGAATTTCTTCCGATATATTTCAGCAATTTTCAAGTAAATCTCGGCGATTTCGTGTATTTTTGCTTGAAGGTTGTATTCTTCTATCTGTTTCTCCCATACCTTTATGTTTTGCTTGTAGAGCTTGATTGCTAAAGATAAGTCTATTTTTTCCACGATTTCCGCAGCCCAATATATAAATTCCCCGGAGTCAAATAAATCTCCAGAGTATTGAATTTCCTTTGAAAAAGATATGACATCAGAAATGATTTTTTGTATTTCTTTTTTTCTATCGCTTGGATTCTTAATATTTTTTATTTTTCTTACAGAATATCTTAAACCATCTAAATAATCCGTGTATTCATAGTAATCGTCCTTTTCAATAATAAATCGATCAACTCTACTCTTTTTTAACATGCAATACAATTTTTACAAACATATAAAGAATATTAATTTCCAAACTTGCTTATCCTTGCCGGACATTTTTATCTTATATAAACGAGGTTAATCAATTAAATTAGTTCAATAATCACAATAAGAGCAAGTTTGAACTTTTATAATGAAATATAAATATTTATTAGGAAAAGTTGATATTTATTAAATAGTAAACTTCATCACGAGGTGTTTATAATAAGACAACTAAGCGAATTGTTAGAAACTGGAATTTACGAAACCTTCACGCCAGAAAAGACCATGACGGTCGCTGACTTGTTAAAAGAGTTAAATTTAGAAGGCAAGTATTTTGGGATTCTCGTGGACGGTAAGAAAGCGGATCCAAGCACGAAAATCAGTCCTGATTCAGAGGTAACGATTCTTCCTCACATTGCTGGTGGGAAGTAATAGAAAATATTTTTTTTTTACTCTTTTTTTAAAATCATATCAAATATCTACATCAAAGAAAGAAATAAAAGCGAAATCAATTCGTATTATATTCATCCTTATATGAAAGGAGCGTTATTTCTCAGG
>JBHLMB010000589.1:0-2650 GCA_048938565.1 Promethearchaeota archaeon
TGAATAATATGACAGAAATGGACGTTTTTTTCAACCCTAAAACAGTAGCAATAATTGGTGCTTCTGAGACACCTAGATTTGGTTTAGGGACAACCGCTTACCTTCTAAATTCTACATTCAAAACTTATCCAATAAATATCAACAAAGATAAAATTCTAGGGCATAAAGCGTATAAAAATATTAAAGATGTACCCGACAAAATTGAATTGGCGATAATTATTGTTGGAAATGATTATGTACTGCAATCTGTTAAAGATTGTATTGAAAAAGATGTGAAAGGGATTATAATTGAGTCTGCTGGGTTTGCAGAAACAGGTATTGAAAAATATACAAAAATTCAATTTGAGATAGAAAGAATCATTAAAGAATCAAAAATTCGAGTTATAGGGCCAAATTGTGTAGGAGTTACTAATTTTAGTAACAAATTTACAACTTCAGATATGGATTTTATACAACCTTCAAAAGGTCATATTGCGGTGATTGCCCAATCTGGTGTATTAGGAAATGTTTTTATTGATTGGGCTAATAGTCAAGGAATTCTTTTTTCAAAAGCCGCAACGATTGGAAACAAGATTGATGTTGATGAAGTCGATCTACTGGAATACTTAAATGAAGATCCTGAAACAAAAATAATAACACTCTATCTAGAAGGCACAAAAAGAGGAAAGGAGTTGAAAATAATGCTTGGAAAGATGAAGAAACCAGTTTTAATCTTGAAAAATGGAAGGAGTGAAATCGGATCAAGAGCAGTTAATAGCCATACAGGTTCTATTGCAGGAAATGATAGAATTTATGATTCTCTTTTTAAACAATATCCAAGTATTTTTAGAGTTAATAACTTCTATGAAATGTTTAATATTGCTCATGCTTTCGCTACTCAACCTTTACCAAATGGTAAAAATGTTGCCATAGTTACAGGTTCAGGAAGTTTAGGTGCTTTAGCTTGCGATGAAATAGAAAAACAAGGTTTAACTCTTGCCAATCTAACAGATGCAACGATTGGAACCATACGATCAGTGATACCAAATTGGGTATCAATTGGAGGCACCATTGATTTGGGACCATCTATGTTTCAGACATTTACTCCCTCTATTAAAGCAATATTTGAGGATAAAAATGTAGATTGCGTTCTTTTTATATTTTCAGTTCCTAGAGTACCAATGCAGAGGATGGGATCTTTTGCTGTAGAAAATATTAGATCACAAATGAATGATTTGAAATATATTGCTAAAAAATTTGAAAAACCGTGTATTATTGTTAGTTTTGGTTCAAGATGGGTATTTAACCTTGTAAAAGAAGCTGCAGAATATTCAGATGAAAAGTATATAATACCAACAATGACTAGAATAAATCAGGCTATAAAAGCTTTTAAATTCATGTATGAATTTAATCAATCTTTTCTAAATGATTAGGATAAAAAAGATTTGTTGATTTTCTTCTAATTATTTCAAAATCTAATTCTGTGTGAAATCGTTGAATTTTAAAAACTGGACTCCAAATTTTTTTAATTTGATTGAAATCACAATTTAATTAAGAAAAAATTATAAAAATTGAGAGATTAAGAAATGAGTGAAGTGTATATTTTTGGTGAACGCTTGGAAGAAATTATAAATTGGTATTTAGCACAACCTTTGTATGGACAAATCCTGGTTTTAATCGGCTTGGTCGCAGTAATAGCTTTAGCAGTTGTTATCTTATATTATGTAATAAAAGGAGTTGCATATTTAGTATATTATGTTGCTAAGGGAGTATATTATCTTTTAAAAGGAATTGGCTTACTTTTTTACAAACTTTTTAAAAGTCTATACTATGCGATTTCAGGAAAACCAAAACCTGAATCTACTACAGTGCAAGAACAACAAGAACCTCCTCAAGTCGTGAAAGAACCTGAACTTATTACCCCAGTTCAAAGAACATACCAAATAGTACAACCTGATGTTGCATTTTGCAGTGAATGCGGAAGTCCATTCTCAGATTCTATGGTTCAAACCTTATCAAATAAAGGATTTGTATATTGTATTCGATGCGGTCATGGATTTCAAGCCAATTCAATGAGAATTGAATCCTAATATTTTTTTATCTTTTTTTTTTAAGTATTCTCGTACATTTTAAAGTTTTTACGATAAAGATTGTAATATAAATAGAAAGCAATTAAATAGTGGATTATAATACAGGGAATTAATCCTAACGTGAAAAATATATAACCATTATATAATCCTAATATGAGAGTATAACCAAGATTTATCAGTAATATTTTTTGACTTTTATAAGAAAACCATGTATGAATATGGTAAAGAGAAAAAGCTAGGCTTGAAATAAAAATACTTGTTATTATCTTTATTTTTAATGTCAAAGCTAGAAAACTTATTAGATAGTATCTAAAAATTAATTCTTCCATTATCATAGTAATTGGAAAGAAGAACCACAAAATTACAATATTTCTATTAATTAAGGCATCAACAACATTATGAAGTCTCATTAATTTAATATCAGTCTCGTTAAAACAGTGATTGTTGATAACTCCCCCAATTAATAGGAGCAGAAAAAAACCCAACATTAAGAATAGAATGATGTTTAGTTCCACTTCACGCCCCCAAAAAAAATCAGTATAAACACCAAAAAACATTGGAATTACTAAAATAAAAGTTAT
>JBHLMB010000045.1:0-7710 GCA_048938565.1 Promethearchaeota archaeon
AATAGATCCATTATGATTTATACCAATTTCACCAATGATATAGGGGGGGTAATCTGTACCAACTTTTCTTCCATTAATTATAATATATGGTTCCATCAATTCAATATGGAAATTCTGTTTAATAATAAACTAAATAAAGGAAAATATTTTAATAAACTTTCTTTTTAAAAACTATTTTCTTATTTATTTTAATTAATTGAGATATTTTTCGTATTAGATTTTGAATTCCAGTATAATTAGATAGAAAAGAAATTTAGAATTCAAAAAAAAAAACTTTAAATTCGAATATGAGGTAGTTACTCAATATAATAGGCGATATTTTGTGAAATGAAGCTTGTAATTCAACAAGGGAAATCAACTTTTACGAGAAATATTCAAGAATATTGTTTTTGGATAAAAATAAAAAGATATAATGAAAAAAAAAAGAAAATAATAGTTTTTCTAAGTTTCCTTTTTTTATATTGGATTTTTCGTCTAATTTTGAATAAATAATGACACTTTTTTGGCCAATTTCAAGATCTTCTTTTTCCATCTCTTCAAGATATTCTTCTTGTAATTCCATTCAATTTCACCCTTTCCTAACAATCGTCATTTTTTCAATTTATCTACCATTATTTAAAATTAACTTGAGTTTGGAAAATCCTTCTCTCATGTCAAAATTAAATCCCATCCCTCTTAGCACTTCTACTAAGAATGTTTTTACGAAATTCTTTTGGATGTCCGAACCTAATAAAAGAGTATACCTATTTGGTGCGTCGTTTACAATGTTAAAAAAGTTACATGCCTCTAATCTTTTTATCACATTTTCAATAGTCATTACATTTAGATCTTGGGCAAATTCTTCTGCGTGAGCTTGTCCAATCGACTTATTCATTTCCCAAAATTTTTCGCTTTGAGGTGATTCTTCGATAAATTTTAAGAAAGAAAGGTAATGGTCTATATCCAATATTATGTGCTCACCGTGAGAAAGTAAATCTAAATACATATTAATTAGCTTTGCCTTACCGTTCTTGTTACCTTCGAACACCTTATTGTATTTGTAGTAGAATTTTATCGCTTTTCTCACGAGTTCTGATTGAGATTCGTTTGATTTTTCTTTAATCTCTCGCAATAGCTTGAATGTGCTATCGTCCATTGCGATCGTGACTCGATTGTTGATCTTTCCATTTCCGTTTCTTTCCATATTGTTCACTTGAAGGATTATTATTAACTTTTAAGACAAAACATCAAGTTATGATTAAAAGTTCATATTATGATCGTGTAATGTATTTGTACATATAAATATTACTCTTGTGTTATAGTAATTACGGTTTTGAACAAACTCTTGCCCTAGTGATTATGCTTTTTGCTGGACATTTGATAATGGGAAAAATGATAGATCCACCCCTCAAAGGTAAAATATCTTAAGTAAGGATGAAATGGTGAAAAGAGAATAATAAATTTAGAAATTTAAACTCACTCAAAGAGAGGTAGTCCGTTTCCTGTTGGTCTCGTTGGGATTTAAGGAAAGCACCTCGTCTTTCGTCACATCAATTTTAATTATTCTTTGGAGTTTTCCCCTCGTATCTTGCGTGCGAACCTGTCTCCTTCTATAATCGGGATGTCTAAAAAAAGGAATTTACACTATCGGAACATTTCGCCCGCAACATAGATATTTATTATTCTTTCCTCCAATTTTATGAAGATATAATCGTTGATTTTGAACATTTTTCCTGCTTTTTCCGAGATTTCATCAACTCCTTTAAAGATTGGCATTATTTGTGAGTCTTCCTCCATATATTCATTAAGACGCTCTTGAATTTAAATCCTGAGGCACCAATGGTTTATTATAAGGATCCTTTTTTCTAGCCTTTATTTAGGAGCGAGTGTTCACTAATATATAAGCATTACGATGCAAATGATCTATCATTGAATGGACTTCATGGCCGTCTGAAGAAGGTTTAAATACTATCGTGTACTAATTGATCATAATATAACCATTTTGTTATGGATATAACTAAACTATACTAAAAACAAAGAAATATTATGACATCAATAGAACATAGTATCAAGAATGGAATGTTAAAATCAGGCCTGAGTCCCGTTGAGGCCGCTAAAAAAACCCTCATTGATGAGAAAGTTCAATGGGTGTTATGTGCGTTTACTGATATAAGAGGCATTTTTCAAAGTTTTAGTTCGCCCGTCCACCATTTTATTGAGGGCACGCAATATTTTGAAACTGGTATTGGATTTGACGGTTCAAGTATAAGGGGATTTAAAGAACTTCATACTAGTGATATGATCTTTTATCCCGATCCATCGGCATTATATGTACTTCCTTGGACGGAAGGCATTCAAAAGACTGCCGTTATAATCGGAGATATTAGGGAACCTTTTGGTAGCGTGGAAGCTTCTGATGTTGATCCTCGAGGATTTGTTGCGAAGCGAGCCGTGGATATGGCCTCTAAAATGGGATATACTTCCAATTTTGGACCAGAAATCGAATTTTTCGTTTTTAAATCGATTGATCCTAGCAAATTAGATTATGACATTTTCGTGAGCCCTGCTGGAGGATCTGGAGATAGTTGGGGTCCCCCAAGAGTAAATCCTGTTTCTCCAGATACTACTGTAGGAGGATATATTCTACGCCCTAAAGAAGCTTATTTTAGGAATCCGCCTGAAGATTCCACGAATGCATATAGAAACGAATTAGCTTATACTATAGAGCAAATGGGGTATACAGTCGAAATGCACCACCACGAGGTCTCCACAAAAGGCCAGTGCGAGTTGAATTATCGTTATGGTCCAACTATTGAAACTGCCGATAAAGTACAGATATATAAGCTAGCTGCAAGAAACATTGCGGCTAAATACGGTTGGATCGCAACATTTATGCCAAAACCCATCTACTTGGATAACGCAAGTGGAATGCATTGCCATAATTCATTATTCAAGGATGGTGAAAATGCTTTCTGGGATCCTGATGATGATTACGCTGAACTGAGTCAAACGGCTCGATATTATATTGGAGGTTTGTTAGAGCACGCAGAAGCGATGACCGCACTTACCTGTCCTACTGTAAATTCTTACAAGCGATTAGTTCCTGGATTCGAAGCACCTATTAATGTGCTTTATAGCAGGAGGAATAGATCTGCTTTGATCAGAATTCCAATGTACTTAAAAGGTGAAAAATACAAAAACAGGAGAAGAATTGAATATAGAGGCGTGGATCCTTCCACTAATCCGTATTTTGCGTTCGCAGCAATCTTATCGGCGGGATTGGACGGTATTAAGAAAAAGATAGATTGTGGAGATCCTGTTGATAGAGATGTCTATGAAATGAGCGCAGCAGAGAAAAAGGCTGCAGGTATAAGACTATTACCAACAACGCTCCACGATGCTTTAGAAGCATTGCAAAGCGACGAATTATTCAAAAATGTGCTTGGTTCTCATATTTACGAAGGTTTTGTGAAATATAAAAGTGCCGAATGGAACCAATACTGCCTTTATGTTAGTCCTTGGGAAATTATGAAATACCTAGACTATTAGAATTAGTATCTAAAATACACATAAAATTCAATTTTTTTTTATTTAATTTAAGAATGAGAAAGACTACAATGCAAGAACACCATTGTTTCGAATGTGGAAAAAAACTCTCTTGGAGAGACTTTATGCTAAAAAATTATCCTTACGGGACGAAATATTTGATTTCGCTTTGGAACAGTGAATATCTTGAATTTTTATGTTGTTCGTGTTTTAAAAAACATTACTTAGAGGAGAACAAAGAAAAAACTCCCATACGCCATAAATCGATTCTAAAAGGTTTCTAATATATGAACTTGGAAAGTATTGATTACGAGATCCTGCGCCATCTCAATGAGGATAGTAGAATTTCTTTTAGAAGGCTTTCAGAGCTCTTAAGTCGGTCGCCCCTCACCATCAAAAGGCACATAAAGAAATTGGAGCAGGCGGGAATAATAGAGAAATATGGCATAAAGATCAATTACGAAAAATTGGGTTACAACATCCTTGCAATAATTGAAGTCATAACAATTAAAGGAAATTTTTTAGATATTAAAAAGAAGGTAGATCTCTTACCAAATATTTTTGCTGTATATCACATTGCAGATAATTACGACCTTATGCTACTAGGTAAATTTAAAAGCCGAGAGGAACTTTCCAGCGTTATTGACGAAATAAACTCGTTTGATTCCATACGTAGGGCTAATACACACCTCATTTTGAACATAGTAAAAGAAGAAGATAATATCATTAATATTTAGGTTCAAATTTAAGCATTAATCTATAATTATTTGATGGTACTAAATTTACTTGCTTGTACTATTATATTATAATACTAGAGATTGCTTATATCGTTGTTTTATTGGCCTATCTTAATTAAAGCTCTTATATTCCAATTCAGGTTTTTTTATTCTTAGAAATAAGTCTTAGCATTATTTTAATAGGGATATATAAGTTTATTCAGTTCATAAACCATCATCCCATTTAAATAGAAGGGAGGATTCTTGATGGATAAAAATGAAGATTTTGAACACTTTCCTTCTTTAAAAGAACTTGACAAGATCATTCACGAACCCGCTCGATTACTTATAATGGCCAATTTATATTTAGTGAAACAAGCAGAGATGTTATTTATAAAAAATCGGATTGGTCTTACTTGGGGAAATTTGGGATCTCATATTGCAAAACTGGAAAATGCAGGGTATGTTAATTTGAATTAAAAGTTTAAAAACAAGAAACCTTCAACCATCCTATCCCTAACTGAGAAGGGTAGGAAAGCGCTTGAAGACTACCGATATCGGATGAAAAGTTTATTGACAAATTAATTTTTCTTCCTTTATTCTTTTAATTTTTTAAATTATCCAATTTAAATTGATGCCTTTAAGGTTAAATCACCTAGAATAAAGCTTACCACTCGCGAGCTATACGAAATGGAGAGGACTCTGTGATACAAAGCTTTAAATATAAAAATTAATTAAATTATATTAAAGACTTAAATTCGAAACTAATAATAAGGAGGAGATTAGAAATAAGTAAGATTAATTTATTATCAAACAAACTAGATTCTTTGATGATCCAAGTTCACGATCTCAAGAAATATTTTAAGGAGAATAAGGCCGTGGACGGAATTTCACTGAATATAGAGACAGGAGAATTAATTAGCATTCTCGGGCCAAATGGAGGGAATGCCTTTATTAATGGATTTGACATAAAAACAGGAAAGGAAGAGATCGTAAAATGCATAGGAGTTTGTCCGCAAGATATTGTCATATATGACTTTTTAACGGCCGAAGAAAATATGGAATTTGTCGCAAAAATGCATGGATTGACGAACAATAAATCAAAAGAAACGACGCGCATCATATTAAAACGATTTGGAATTGGGAATCGTAAAAAAAAACCAAAAGAATTTTCTGGTGGCATGAAAAGACGATTGAATTTGGCCATGGCTTTAGTTTCCAATCCCAAAATCTTATTTTTGGACGAACCTACCGTGGGTCTTGATCCTCAAGCAAGAAGAGTAATTTGGGATTACTTATTGGAGTTAAAGAACAAGAATACGACAATTATTCTTACAACGCATAACATGGTCGAAGCAGAATTTCTCTCGGATCGCATTGCTATAATAGATCGAGGAAAAATTATTGCTCAAGGCACTCTCAACGAGTTGAAACGGGACTTGGGTAGTGAAAATATTTTAGAGGTTTCTTTATTCGATCAAGAAGATCTTGACGCCGTAAAAAGATCTTTAAATAGAATATCCTTTGTAAATAAGATTAATGAAACCAAGGGAAGAACTACGCTTGTCGTTTCTTTTCAAGGTAATATAAAAGATCAAGGACAAATCCTCCAGCAGGAAATAAATAAAGTAGTTAAGGGAATAGAAAATATTCAATTTCGCCAAAATTCGCTAGAGGATATATTTTTAAATCTAACAGGGAGGAGGTTAAGGGATTAAATGAGTATTTTAGATAACAGGGCAATCCAAATTGCAATTAAAAATTTAAAAGAGAAAAGGCGTAATTGGGTTTATTTTGTATTTGGCCTGGGATTTCCCATTATGTTTACGATCATGACTTATCTAGTTTATGGAAAAGAAAACTTAGAATCAGCATTTCCAGGATTGATAATGTACGCCATGAGCATTTCTACCATAAATGCCGCAATTTTTTACGCTTACGAGAACAATTTAGGAATGATAGAGAGACTTGACACCATGCCAACGAAAAGAAAAAATATTTTTATAGGTTCGCTTATATCAGAATCGCTGTTTTCAATGATGCAACTAATCATTATGTTCGTCATCGGGTATGGCATATTTGGCCTTTATTTTGAAAATACACCATCGTTAATAATATCATTTTTTATCGCGGTTTTATTCGGGATTTCGTCAGTTGGAATGGGCATCATGATTGGAAGCATTCCAAAAAATTGGCAAGCTGCTTACGGAGTTTCGTTCGTGATATCTTTCATGCTTCTCATTCTCTCAGGTGGCTTTTTTCCATTTGAAAGCCCCATTGTTTATTTCACGCCAGCGTTTTGGGCCAAACAGGTTTTCCTTCAAATATCAACGATGGGACATGGACTTATGGATAGCCTATATAGCGGTAGTTCAATTGGTCTAACATCTGAAGCAATTCCAATCCCAATTTGGGGGGGGATTTTAATCATCGTTGCTTATACGATTGCTTTTATATATCTAGGAATAAAGATGTTCCAAAAAAAAACTAAATTTTAATTTTTTTTAATTAAAATTTTTATTGTACCTAAAAAATATTTCATTTAAAAAGAAATAATTAAAAAAACAGGAGATAGATAGAAATGAGTGATGAAATTTCAAAATCAGCACTAGAAGATATAGAATATATAAAAAAAATAATGAAAAAATTTGACGAAATCAAACCAGAACCCAAATACTGGTTTTTATGGAGTGGTATCACGATTATCGCCGGTATTTTAATGCAATTCGTTTGTTCAATAATCGTCCCATATACAGGATTTTATTTTGCTTATGGGTTACCTTGGACCATTCTTACCCCAATTGGAACCATAATAACTATTTATATGGATTCTAATCATTTTAAAGATTTCGTTAAATTTAGACGAGATCCTGCATGGAAGAACAAACCCTCGTTATTTCTATTATGGGTATCAATGTTCTTATTAGCTTCAGTATTATTACAGATATTGATATATATAGGAGGATACGATTTAACATGGTCAGTTTGGGCATTAGTGATTGGTGTTGGAATGATACAAACGGGAAATCTATTCAAATCTTATTATTGGTCAGGTACGATGTGGTATCTTTTCGGAATCTTGATGTTCATATTTGGAATCCTTTCTGCGATAATTATACCGCTACAAGCTATTTCTCCCCTTCTACTTCATTTCATAATAGCATCTTGCAGTATTGGAGAAGGATTGAGAGGAGGTAAACAAAATAGAAAAAGGAAGGAGTGAAGAAGACACGAGCTATAAGAAAGAAGAAGATCAAGGATCATTATTTCGAAACATTGATAAGGTAATTCACGAGCCCGTACGATTAGGTATAATGACGATCTTAGTCTCTCTAAACAAGGCCAGTTTCTCGTATCTCAAAAAGGAGTTGAATTTAAACGATGGAAACCTGTTTTCTCACCTTAAAACACTAGAAAATTCTAATTATATTTCCGTAAAGAAAGCTTTTGTTGATAGAAAACCCCGAAC
>JBHLMB010000045.1:7720-10490 GCA_048938565.1 Promethearchaeota archaeon
CGGAAAAGGGAAAAAAAGCTTTATTAGAACACGTTAAAACCCTTGAAAGAATAATCTCGAAATTATAATTACATGCTCTATTAAATAATGAGAAATTAATAAAAGATAACATCAATAGTATTCATTATTTCTTAATTTTTATCATATGCCATCTTTTAAGTCCTGTATTTAAGACGGAGGATTCTTCTAAGAGCTTAAATCCAAGATTTTCATAATAATCAACATTTTTTTCTAAATAAGTTTCCAAGTAAATGGGAGTTTTTTCAATTTCAAGCCTTGTTATCATATAATTAATGAGAAGTTTACCAAATCCCTTTTTTTGATGGATGGGATCTATTCCAATTACCCTCAAGTACCAATGAGGAAAAGGAGCGATAAGTCCGTGTGCTTTTTTGGCGTGTACATCAATTGGGAGATATCTCTTTTTCAATATCCTTCCTATCCGGACTAAAAAGGAAAGTGAGAAACACCGGATTTGTTTTAACATTGTTGTATTGCTTTCCTCAGGAGGCAACCACACGGCAATACCCTCTAAGTTTTCAGATGTCGTGTAGACTTCACCATACCTAAGCCCATAGCGAATTATGAATCGAAATAAGTGGTTTAATTTTTGCTCTCTATCTGACTCATCTGAGAAGACATGTACCAATAAAGGATAATTATAAAACGATCTAGCGAGAGTTTCTGCTGCAGCGTTAATTTGATCTTTTCTTAAATGGACGACCTTGTCCAAAAATTCGCGGAATATTTTCTCTGGCATCGTGTTTATCTCTTCGTCATAAATATTTAAAGACTTATTATTGAAAGCTATCATTCCTTCAAAAGTTTACTATCTGCTTTTATAGAACTCGTGCTTCATATTCTTAATTAAATCGTTCATTTGTTCTTTTTCAAAATCGCTCAAGTTCGTTGTCCTATCCTTGTATTCATCGATATATTTATGAACTGTTCTAATATTTGGATATCTTGTATGCCAAATTTTTCTGATTTCTTCTAATGTTGCGCTCACATCCCTTCCCTTGAAAATGTTAAGATCTGCTTGTAGATCATTGAATTTATTCATTATTTTCATGTAAAATTGAATCCTTGGGAATAATTCGTCATGAGTCAACGATTTTCCAGAGCTATCAAATAATATCAAGTTTGTCCCTATTTCAGTGTATGTATCCTTAATAAATTTTTGAATTATGCTTCTTTGATCCAATGTAAATTCTCGTTTTCCAACATTAAATAGTATTAAGACTTGATTTGACAATTTCTTGGTTTTACTTTTCTCGTTGAAGCGATTTAAGTCAAAAAGTTTATCATTGACATAACATAGATCGTCTGCTTGAAAGATGAGAACCTCTAATTTGGGTAATGTAGTGATGGTATCGGGAATTATTTTAATCAAGCTATCTTTCATATCCAGCGTCTTTAAGTTCTTTAACAAGCTAATATCTTCGGGTAATTCATCAAGAGTACCCGATATGATCAACATTTTTAAATATTCAAGGCGTAAAATTGGTAAGGGAAATTGCGAATCCATTATTTTACAAAATAATAAGGTAATCCGCTTATCTCTCGTGGTACACATTAGATTGTTGTTATTCCTTCTTAATTCGCTGAAGCTATAAGAACACTTTTCTCCATACAAGGATTCTAATTCTAGCATTACTTTTGCCTCGTTTGGACCAGTTATATAGCCATAATATTCCTCCCTGCTAAAATTATCGTCCAAATCAAACGAGTTTAGCAATGCCAAGCGCAAAAAGTCGTATGTATTGTATAATTCAGGTAAAGCTTTTTTGAACGAGGGAGAATTGAATGCTTCAGCTAATTCTTCTTTTGATAAACATCTAAAACAACCATTCAGATCCAATGCTTTTATTGTATAATCATAACCTAGTTTTATTTTTCGTATTATTTCCCTTTTAAGCACTTTTTTAGCGACATTATCTCCAGCTTGTATTAATTCTTTCAACAGGGGAAATGCCAACCGACTATCAAGTAAATCTGTGTTATATTCGTGCTCTGCCCAAGCTTTCAAGCTAGAACAATGTCCCCAAAATTCTTCTTCGGGTGAGATCATCAGAAATGTTTTTCGACAATTCAAACATCTAAGCGATTTCCCCAATAAAGTAGTGATATTTGACCGACTGCAACATTTTCCGCTTTTTGATATTTCTTGTTCTTCTTTATATTTTTCATATCCTCTCCCTCGATAATGAACTAATTTTTCAGTAGCTTCATCTATATGAGCAAATTCCTTGATTTGATCGCTACGAAGCAATTTAACCTTACCGATATACCGCTTCTCTCCAATAAAAATTTGAACAAATCCGTATTTTGTCAATTCTACTCTCAAGTAATCGTTAACTTGATACTTTTTAATAATTACAACCTTTTTTGGAGTGTTAATAAGTGAAATTATTATTAATATGACAACCAAAGTATAAAGGTTTATGATCGTGAAAGCTGCCTTTCACGAAGATGCACACATATGAATATATTAGTTAAGTAATATGTGAATGTTATAAGTGGTTCCTTAAAGTTCTTAATTTGGGTGATAGAGTAAATGGGAAAAAAAGTATCTTTAAGATCTGTAAGCATTTTTACTCAATGTACTTATCAATAGATATTCAAAGAGCATAATGATATTTATAACCTTTCACATTTACAAAGAACTAGAATTTTAGTACTATTAAATCTTGAGATTTTGTAGTAATTAAATATAAATAAATCTGATATTATTAATAATTCAAAATGTTTTATTTAATAAGATGGAACG
>JBHLMB010000590.1:0-2644 GCA_048938565.1 Promethearchaeota archaeon
GCTTGGTCTTTATGAATCTATGCTCGTTTAATTCCACTCCTAAAATATTTGAAAGTTCTTCAATACCTTCAGGTGGAACGATGCATGTGGCTAAAACGACTAAATCGACTTTTAATTGTTTTATTGCCCCCGTATCAAAATCCTCATAAACAATTATTGGATTTTCTTCGTTATCAACTTTTACTTGTGCTGCCTTGCTTTTTACATAATCTATGTTATATTGATCAGCTCCCCTTTTGAGAAAGGATTGGAATCCCTTTCCGCCCGCTCTCATATCGATGTAAAACACATAGGATTCCAAATCGTTGTCGTGTTCAAATGCAATCATTGCTTCTTTTGTTGTATACATGCAACATATGGAAGAACAGTATTTTTTACTCCTGTCATTTCGAGAACCAATACATTGCAAGAAAGCGATCTTTTTAGGGGTTTTTCCATCCGAAAACCTCTTGATATGTCCTTCCTGGGGTCCCGAAGCGCACATCATTCTCTCGAATTCCATTGCCGTTACAACATTTCTATATTTTTTATAACCATAATTTTTTAACTCATCATTTTGAAAATCTTCTATTAGGTTATATCCCGCAGCGACAATGATCGATCCAACATTTTCTAGCTTAATCAGTTCGCTTTTTTGCTCGAAATCAATTGCGTTCCTATCGCAGTTTTTTTCGCATATTCTACAAGCGTTTTTAGTTAAAAACAAGCATTTTTCCTCATCGATAGTCATTATAGCTGGGACTCCTTGAAGATAGTACATATAGATCGCTTTTCGTTTTCGTAATTGGCGATCGAACTCGTCATCAACTCGCATTGGACATTTTTCTGCACATATACCACAATTTATGCATTCGTTTTCCTTCACATAACGAGCGCGTTTTAAGATTTCAATACTAAAATTTCCTGCTGTACCTTCCATTTTTTGAACCTCAGAAAACGAAAATATTCTTATATTGGGGTGTCGATAGCATTCTGAAAGCTTTGGAGCTAAAATACATATGGAGCAGTCATTCGTGGGGAAAGTTTTATCTAATTGGGCCATACGTCCTCCAATACACGGTTTCTTTTCCACTATATCAACATGAATTCCCATATCTGCTAAATCTAAAGCTGCCTGAATGCCCGCTATGCCACCTCCAATTACTAGCGCGCTTTTGGAATTCTTTACCAACTTTTTCACCACTCTTTATTAATTAATATGATTATAAAACACTATCCAAAAAATTGAATTTGTTCAAATAATGTTTTTGGTTTTACTCTATGGAAATTAAATCCTAATTCTTCTGGCTTGAATCCAAACGCTAAAGCTACTAGTTCTGAAAGATAAAATACAGGAATTTCGTAATTTGTTTGATTCAGTTTATTAAGCTCTTTTTGATTGAACTCAAACTGTTGATAGCAGGCAGGACATACTAACGCAATACAGTTTGCCCCGGATTTTTGAATACTTTTTAATTTATTGTTTATCATCAGCAAGGACAAGTCATTATCTGATTTATCCACGGGATTCCCACAACATTCGATTTTCATGTCATAATCTATTGATTCTGCTCCAAGTGCCCCTACGATCTCGTCTAAAGTTCGAGGCTCAAAAGGATCATCCCACTCAATGATTTCTGATGGACGTAGATAATGACACCCATAGTGAATAGCTATCTTGAAGTTTTCAAGTGGTTTTACTACTTTTTCTTTTACATCATCCAAATGTTCATAAAGAACTTGAGCAAAATGTTTAACCTCAACAGTGCCATCGTAACTTTTTCCAACTTTACTTAATATATCATTTACTTCTTTCTTTATTGAATCTTCTTTTCTAATGTGATAATTGACGCCCTTTAAAGTCTCAACACATCCAGAGCAAAATGAAATGACTCCTCCATTTTTATTGCATAAACTAAGGTTTCTAGCACCCATTGCTACCCAAGTTTTTTGATCGATAAGTTCTATCCCTGTAGGATCTGGGCAACAACTGAATCCATCAACATCATTCAATTTTATCCCAAGCTTTTCGAAAATCTTTCTTGAAGAAAGCTCCAAGAACGGTAACCTTGCTGGAATGACGCAACCTAAAAATAAGTCATATCCCATTATTGTATAACCTCCTCCTTGGATAAGAACTTATCAAAATTTGTAGCTTGCATTATCGTTTTAATTTCTTCTAATTGAACCGTTTTAATTTCTGGTAATCCAAGTTTTTGTCGCCTTGATATAATCGCTTTTGAGTATGGAATTGCTATACCATTTTCTAATATTGCCTTACCTTGCATATAAAAGGCTTCGGGACATTTTCCTTGCTCGAAACACTTGTTTTTAATTAGAGAAAAAATTTCCGTGAGCTCTACTTTTTGAGGGCATAATTCAACGCATTTTTGACAAGTTGAACACAACCATACATTGGAATCTTTCGAATCAACTAATCTTTCCTCTAATCCTAATATTGCCTCTTCAATAATTTTTCTAGGATTATATGCTCCCTCAGTTAGCAAAGCAACAGGACAACCACCAGAACAAGTTGAACATTGGTAGCAATAGCTTAAAGACGCGTTATGATTAATTACTTCATTCCTAAAATCGAAATTTATAACACTCATTTTAAATAACCTTTTAATTTTTTACTCCAAAAAATTGTATATCAATAAATATT
>JBHLMB010000591.1:0-2640 GCA_048938565.1 Promethearchaeota archaeon
CATTAAAATAATATGGTTTTATCCCAAACGTGAAACTATTAAACACCTCAACCTCTTGTGAACCTAATGTATAGTTAGCTGTAATATTATATCTACCTCTTGGGACATTGGTAAATTTTATTCTCCCCTTTGTAGCAACACCAGATTTTATCTCATCAGATCCGTCAAATATGAATATCTTAGCGTTAGGGACTACTCTCCCATCAACATCTTTTGCAATAACAGTTACTACTGATACTTGGGTTTGTAATTCATCCAATGAAGCTCTTAACGTGTAATTGAAGATAACATTGTCGAGTTGGAAAAATCCGCTTCTAGACCATCCTAAGCGGGGATATCCATCTTCCTCACCCCACGTACCAAGTTCTATAAATATTTCTTTACCCATATAATCAGTAACATCAAAAGTCATATTTCCAGTTAATTCGGCAGGAGTACCAGTGTCTTTGACTTCGCCAGCATAATGCACCTGTAAATCGTTAGCTTCAGTATATTTTTGTCCTGCTAAGTGTGCATCACCCCCGTATAATTCGATATAGTTGTTATAATCTGTACCTATATTTGCTTGATTATCAACATCAGATGTATATTCAGCAGCTGAGCCATTAGCAAGCCGCATAAAATATCCATCTTGTACAATATCTTCAGCTCCAGGCTTATCTTCAAAGATATGCGTTCTAATATTTCGATAAAATATTAAGCTAATCTCACCACCTTCTATTATTGGGACAGTAAAAGGATATGAATAAAGCGTCCCCACATACTCATGAGAAGTACCATCTCCATTAAGTACTGTAGATGCAGGTGAACCAAATTTATACGCATAAGTCCCATGCCCCACACGCTCTTGATTTATAGGCCCTGAAATTATTCTATATTCAAAATTGTTATAGCTATTAACTGTATAATTATGAGGTTCATTATAAGAGCACGTTGTTCCCGCAACACCCGATATTGGTTGGGGCTGTAAAGTACTAGGATTATAATGTTCATCAACAGGATCGTCTGTAAAATTCCATCCAAATGGAATAAACTTAGGATCCTCAGAAATATCCAATTCGAAATCTCCGTTTTTAACCCATCCAAAACTTTTTGAGGGATCAGAAGCTCGAGCGTCACTTGCACCGCTGTTTCCATAATACAAATATGTGTCTCTCTCAGGTTCTCCTTGCGAAATGTTTGTATCAAACCATATTGTAACGTAATTTGGTGAGGGATAATCTTTCAAAAAGTAATATCTACGTGGAATATCATTTTCAATAATTCGTATATCTTGCAAATTTGGACGGAATGTTCCTTCGAGTTCTGCGTAATTAAAAACTACACTAGTTCCATAGTTCGTAAAATTTAATGGATAAGGATTTGTAATTTCAATTATCCGTCTATACTTCCAGTTTGTATTCCACCAGGTATCATTGCCCAATATGCTAGATTTAGGCTCCTCGATTGGACCAACATTATCATCCATTTCTTTGAATTCTTCGCTTGGATTCGTCGTATTAAAAGGTGATTTAGACAAAATTGTAGGAAAAATCAAAGCACTAATGCTAGACCCCAGAATAATCGAAAGCAAAACTAAACATTTTAGCTGTCTTCTATATCTTAGTTTTATAATCATGTGTTTTTCCCTCTTTTGAAAAAGGAATTTATCTTTTTTTTTTCAAGTTTTTCTTTAAAAAATATAATAATTAGTTATAATATTGTAACAGTATATATTTAAATACTTTCTAAACTAAATATTTTCAACTTAATTTTAAAATGAGATTTTAAATAATAAAATCGTGTGATTCTTTTTTTTAGATTATTTATATTATTCATGAAGTAATTCTTATAAAATAATGGCCTTGAGCGTAAATTAATCAACTAATTTATTATGAACTACTATTTGTAAGTAATAATGAGTTGAGAAATGATCTTAATAAATAGTTAAAGTCTACATAAAATTAGTTAATCAAATTATAAATAAAAATAAAAAAAATAGAATTATTTTTCAATCTTCTTTGGATTTAGTTTTTGATTTTAAATTCAAATATGTTTCTTCAAGTACATTTAGATATTCGACTAAAACTTGGTCCGCTTTAGATTTATTATCATAATCCTTTTTTATTACATTTAAAAGATATTTTGGAAATACCAGAGACACAATGATATCAGATAATAACGCATAGTGTTCGGTTCCTTTCTTATCTTGAAAAACTTGAATCATTTGACCTTCCCAAAGTGTTTTCAAAGTGCTATCGACGTCATCAACACCCTTCTTTTTAAGTTTCTCCAGTTCATTTCTTGTAATGATGCTAGTTTTAAGTAATTTCAGGACTTCGAAAGCTTGAGGATCAATCAATATTTCAACAATTTTCATGGTATCTTCTTCTGAGGGTCGATAATTTTGAAAAAATTTTTTAACTGATGTCTGATAATCTTGAGAAAGTTGAGGGGGCAAACCTTTTTCCACTGGATCTTTTAGTATTTGAATTGGAGGTCTTCTCATTATTATAAGATCATTGGTAAGAAAAATCAATTCTGAAGGCATGCCCTTTACCGAAGCTTCCTTAATAATATCTCTTTTAATGAGATCAATTAAAGCAGCATCAATATCCACACTCCCTCTTGTGTATTTGTCTTTAAGCCAAACCATCAATT
>JBHLMB010000592.1:0-2633 GCA_048938565.1 Promethearchaeota archaeon
ATCTTCATTGATATTTAAGCATCTTAACTCAATTGTAATCATGCCTTCCGTCCATGTGCCATTTTTTACAGATTGAATTATCTTTTCAAAATTTTCTGGAAGAATTACAATCATGACAATCTCCTCCAGTTTTAAGGTATTTTCAAATTGTTGAGCTGAACTTCCAATTAATTCTATGTGGCTCTTTACGAGAGTTGGTCCAACTAATTCATTGTTATTTAGATAGCTAATGAACTCTTCAGTATTGGGTAATTTATTATTTTCAAAAGCAATATTCAGTTCATTATCAGAATTATAATCAGGAATTACAAGAGCAAAGGGATAATTAAAATTCACTGCACCAAAAATCATATTCATAAAAAACAAGTAGGTTATAGGAAATATTAAAGAAATAAGTAATAAAGTGCGAGAGGGTCCACGAAAAATTATTCTTATATTCTTGGAGATCTCATTTTTAAGAATTGCAATTGATGATTTTCTTATTTTTAAAAAATTTTGTTTCATAATTTAAATCCCTTCCTTGAAATTAAAACCCAAAATAAAATGGTAAGACAAATAGATGATATGGCTAATATCCCTAATCTAATTAAAACATAAACTGGATTTGGTAAAAATGTTTCTGAAAATAAAATCTCCACCCAGTAAGTAGCAGGAATAAATCTTGAAACTGAATAAACTGTCTCTCCTAACATTCTTGTAGGCGCAAATCCGCCTGAAAAAAACCAAAAAAGAATTGAAATAACTATCGTTATTAACATAACATTCATAGTCTGTTTTGATTTTAATCCAATTAAACCACCAAGACATGTATGAAACCAAGTTGAAAGAAGGAATGCTAAAATGACGACCCCTAAATTGCCGCGAAATTCTATCTGAAATATCAAAAATAAAGTAAGAGAAAAAATTGTTACTACAATGGACCCTAAAATAACAGCTATTAATTGTTTTGATGCAATATAAGCACTACGTTTAATTGGACTAATTGCAATTTCAATCATTGTATTATCATTATATTCTTTTGCGACATTTAAGCCCCCAAATAATAAACCACAGACAATGCCATATACACCAATAACGCCTATAACTAACCCTTTTATTTGACTTACATCTTGATCAATGACATAACTTTTTTTTGCAATAAGCTCGAAATCATCTACATGACCTTTAGATAGGTGTATATATTGGTTGAAAGTTAGGACAGCTTCATCTAATCTTTGAATGTAATTTTTTACATAATCATCGTTTATATTTTGGACTTCTAAATATAGAATCCCTTTAATATCAGTACTATTAGAAGTAATATTTGCTCCAAATCCAATAGGAATATAAATAAGCCCCAAAACTTCATAATTTTCTAATTTTGTTTTAGCTTCTTGATAAGAATCGATTTGTATGACACTAAACCACGGAGAGAATTCACTGGTGATATTTTTTAAGTAATTAACCATAATGTTAGAATATTCAGTATTATCATCATCGACTACCATAACATTATACCTTTCAGGATTATTAATTAACATAAATGTTGAAAAAACAATTAAAATGACCAAGGGGGGTATTATGGCAGCAAGAAAATATTTCTTAACCCTTTTGGTGGAAATTAGATCCTTGTGTATTACCGTTATTAAATCATGAAACCATAATTTAATCTCAAAAATCTTTTTTTTTTTATTCTTAAGCTTTTTTTCCTTTTTCATTACTCTCTGAACTCCTTGCCAGTAAGCTTTAAAAAGATATCTTCTAATGTTGGTTTTTTAAATACAAATTCCTCAATAGGGATATCATGAGATTTAGTATATTCTAAAAATTTTTCAATAATTTCTTCAATATTGTTTGATTCAAACATAATTTGAAAAAACGAGTGTGTTTCACTTAGATCTTTTTCGATTATAATTTGGCCTTTTAGTTTTGTTTTAAGAAAGGAATCGAAAAACTCAGAATTAAGATTCTTATTAGTGGTTTTAAATTCAAAGATAGTGTTTGGAAATACACGTTCCTGTATCTCGCGTAAACGGCCTGGACCTTCAATAATCTTTGTATCTAAAATGACAATGTTTTCAGCTAATCTTTCAGCCTCTTCCATATAATTCGTAGTAACTAATATTGTCATACCTTGCTTTGCTAAATCAAGGATGTATTCATGAATAGCACTACGAGTCTGAACATCCACGCCTAATGTTGGTTCATCTAAAATAAGAAGTTCTGGCTCATGGAGTAATGCTCTGATTAATTGAAGACGTCTTTTCATTCCACCTGAATAAGTTCCAACTCGAACATCTCTCTTCTCAAAAAGACCAGCAATCTTTAATAACTTCTCAACTTTAGGTTTTATTTCAGATTTTGGCATATTATACAATCTTGCATGAAATTCTAAATTTTCAGAACCAGTAAGTTCATTATATAAAGCTATTTCTTGTGGTACAAGACCAAAAATACCGAATAACGATTTTCGTTCACGATAAGGATCCATCCTTTTAACTTTGATTGTTCCGCTAGTTTGCTTAAGTTGTCCTGTTATTAATTTTACTAATGTTGATTTTCCTGCTCCATTTGGTCCGATTAAACAAAAAATCTCTCCTCTATGAATCTGAAATGAAATATTCTCTAATGCAACCGTATTTGGGTAATGCTTA
>JBHLMB010000593.1:0-2629 GCA_048938565.1 Promethearchaeota archaeon
ATGGTAAGAATTTTATTCATTATCAGGATTTATGTGAAGAAAATGGTAAAAGATCTAAAAGTTGGCATAACATGCAATTCAATCAAGACAAATCAATAAAACAAAGTATTATATGGATAGATTTCAAAAATAGGATTATTAAATATCAATACGAGCCTAAATATAATCCCGCTATAAAGGCGCAAAATTGGGCTATAGAAGCGAGAAATTATTTATTATTAGAACAGCATAATAAATGCACATTTAGTTTGGGTGCCATGAGTCATTATATAGCTGATTGCGCCTGTTTTTTGCACGTGATTTGTCCATATTCAGAAAGGGTAAATTTAAAAAAGAAAACTTATGGAGAAATGAAAGGAATTTTTAATAAGTTTAAAAAAATCCATGATCATTATGAAGGGAATATTGATATGAGGGTGGAATCAGAATATGGGAATCCACCATTGAATCTTAACCTTGACCCAAAATCAGAAGAATTTTTTATCATAAATTACATGTCAATATTACAGAATTTAAAAAACAACAGAATGAATGCCTACGAAGCAACTCTAAATACTGCTAGTGAAGTAGTAAAGAATGCTCATTGGATGTATGAAAATTATGACACTATCATGAGAGAACAATGGACTCTTGCGAAAGTAGGTTCACACAATTGGCGTAATAATTTCAATATACAGGAAAATACTCTAAAATTTTTACATTTAGTTGAATCACATTTGAATTTAGCCATAAAGAATATTGCTTTTGCCCTCTTATCTATTGAAAATATTTGATGAATATATTCAAAAAGGAGTTGATAAAATTGAAAAAGGATATTTTTAAAATAGGTTATGAAATTCTACAGCAAGACCTCTTTTCCAAAGTTGAAAACCACATAAATTGCATAGCAATTCTTGATAATAATGATAATATTGTTCAATCTAAATCGTGTAATCCCGAGTCCATTAAATACCTTAAGCAATGCGATTTCTCTGATTCTCGAGGGGATGAGGGATTTACCAGCGAATCTGAATCCATACAACTATTTGATGAACCTTTCTTAGTTGTTTATGGATATATAAACGAAAAATACACGCTGGTAATAGTCTATAACACCGATAAGGGATTAACATTTGGAGATGGGAGTAAATGTTTTAAAACAATTCTCAAAAATTTGATGAATCAAGCTAGAGAGAGATCAATTTGATTTTTTTAATTTTGAGCTGATTTAATGTTCATCAATTACATTCAAAAAACGACTACTTTGTATACATTTTTAAATTTAGTAGAATGATATATGATCAATAAAATTGAGTATAAGATTATGGGCAAAAAAAAAGAAATAAAAAAATCACTTGGTTGTAATGTACCCGACATGGATTTGGCATTAGATAATATAAATAGTTATGAGGATTGCGAAAAACTTTACTTGCAAGATATTGAATACATTCCAAGCAATTGTGTTTGCGAAGAACAATCCGATATAAAACACGATATTACTAAGATCTTTTCGGAAATATCCTTCAAAAAAGATGGCAGAAACGCTTTAAAATGTGTTGCTCTTGATGAGGAACACTTGAAAGAACGAGCCATAGATTATTCCCATTGTGAAAAAGTTAGAATAAAACAAAAAAAAAATCCATTATCCTGATACTTATCATTCATTTTCATATTTTTTCATTCTAATAAATTACTATCCTCAGAATTAAAGAAATTATTTTAATGGATAGAACAGCTTTGTTACATAAAAAAAAAAATTGAATCATTCTAAATCTCAATCCTTGGAAAAAGGTATGCCCCTAGAAAACGAAAAATTAATAAGTTCAGAAGACATTTTTCAGGTATTATTTAACGATTTCCCCCACGCAATAGTCATCACGGACGAAAGTGGAAGAATCACTAATTTTAATCCAAAAGCGAGGGAAAAGTACGGTTATTCGAGAGAAAACTTCGTTGGAAAATCACTTGAAATTGAAATATTCAAGGGGCTCTCGGAAAAGAATACTTTAAAGACAAGAGAAATGCAAATATACGATGCTAAAGGTAATTTGATTTGGGTTCAATTACAGATTTCATATCTGAGATCGTCTAGCAATAAGGCTTTTGCCATAATATTTCAAGACATTACAGCTCTAAAAGAAAACGAAAACAAGCTCAAGAATATGATGGAGTTCCAAAATCATCTCATTCGACTTACTGCGCACGAATTGAAATCACCCTTATCATCAATCATCGGATATGCCGATCTTGTCTTAAAATCTTTTGGAAAAGATTTAAATGAAAAATTCTCAAAATACATGCAAACTATCATTGAGAATGGACAACGCCAACAGAATACGATTTCCAAATTATTAAAAACTTATGAAATCGAGCAAGGCGTCAAGAAATTAAGAATAGAAATAAAAAACATTGTAACCCTTATAAACCAATGTATAGAAGAAATAAAAGGGGAAGTAGCCTTAAAGCACATCGAAATTGTTTTTAATCACGAACCTGACGAAATTATGGTTGAACTTGATCAAGACGAAATCCACGATGTTATTATCAATTTTCTTTCAAATGCTATTAAATATAGCTATACATATGGAAAAATTGAAATTACAGCAAAAAAAAACTTTAATTTTGTAATTATTTCAATTAAAGACAATGG
>JBHLMB010000046.1:0-10406 GCA_048938565.1 Promethearchaeota archaeon
ATGATACCTTTAGTGAAATTTATTTTTTTCTAAAAAAAGAAAAAGAAGGGGAATTAGATATAAAATCATTCTTCGTGGCTGTTAAAGTATTTTAGCATTCCCTTGGCAGCTTTTCTTCCGGCACCCATTGCAGAAATGACTGTTGCGGCTCCAGTTACGATGTCACCACCAGCGTATATGAAGTCAATATTGGTTTTTCCTGAATCGTCTGTTGTAATATAGCCCCATTTGTTTATTTCTAATTGTGGATAAGAACTCGTGAGAATTGGGTTTGCCCTTGTTCCTATGGCTATAATAAACATATCAACATCAATGAGATATTCAGATCCTTCAATTGGTATAGGTCTTCTTCGTCCAGATTCGTCTGGTTCGCCAAGTTTTTGTTTAATAACTTCCACTTGCGTAACATTTCCGTTTTTATCGCTTATTATGCGAACGGGGTTCGTGAGGAACTTGAAATCGATTCCTTCTTCTTTTCCGTGGTGATACTCCTCTTTTCTAGCAGGCATTTCCGCTTCACTACGTCTATAGATCAAGTAAACTTTTTCTGCACCAAGCCTCAATGCTACACGGGCGGAGTCCATGGCAACATTCCCCCCCCCTACTACTGCTACATTTTTTCCAATTTTAATGGGTGTATCGTATTCGGGAAACCTGTATGCTTTCATTAAATTCGTTCTTGTAAGGAACTCGTTAGCACTTAAAACACCATTTAATTCCAAACCTGGTAATTTCATCATTATTGGCAGCCCCGCTCCAACTCCAACAAAAAACGCTTCAAAACCCATCTCCAGCAAGTCCTCGATCGATAATAATTTTCCAATAATTGCGTTGTACACGAATTTTACGCCCATATCTTTAAGCGTGCTGATCTCCTCCGCTACAATTGCTTTTGGCAATCTAAACTCGGGTATTCCATAGACAAGAACGCCCCCTCCTTTGTGAAATGCTTCAAAAACAGTAACTTCAAAGCCTTGCCGGGCCATATCAGCAGCAACAGTCAAACTAGAGGGACCAGAGCCAATAACCGCCACTTTTTTACCATTTGGAGCTTTACAGTCTGGACACGATCGAATGGAGCTTTGTCTTTCCCAATCTGCAACAAAACGCTCTAAATTACCGATTGCTACGGGTTCATAACATTCTCCTAATAAACACGCCCCTTCGCATTGTACCTCCTGAGGGCATACTCTTCCGCAAATGGCAGGCAATACATTAAAGTCCTTAACAGAAGCTATTGCTTCTTGAAATTTCCCTACTTTAATTAATTTTATAAATCCTGGAATATCAATATTTACAGGACACTCAGTAATGCATTGGGGGTTATTGCATTGCAAGCACCTTTCAGCTTCCATTTTCGCCATTTCGTTTGAATAACCGTATGGTACTTCTTCAAAATTTTTAATGCGTTCACCGGGTTCTTGTTCTTTCATTTTAACCCTGTCTATTTCCTTGAATTTCTTGGTTTTAAAACCAGCGATTCTGCTCAATGTTTTAAAACTCTTGTGATCTTCATCGAGGTCCACTTTTTCGATGTACTTAGCCTCTAAGGCTTTTTTAAAAAGTTCAGCACCTTTTTCGGTCCTTACGATAACCGTTGACCATCCTGGTTCGGAGCCAATAGATCCTACAGATATATCAGCATGTTATGCCGTCAAATCGTCACAAAAGAAACAACCTAATCTCGGATAAGCGTGTGTTTTTTTCAAGGGGATATCTGAAACTTCGTTATCCTTGCTTACAACAAACATCCGTCCCTTGTTTATATCCATTTTTTTTATATCTTCAGGATTCTTATTGAATTCTGTTCTAACTAAATCCAATAATTTTTCATAATCAAAAGATTCCATGCAAAACAAACCTATTTTTATCGAAACATTTTGGTAGGCTGGTTTATTTAATGGATAATAGGTTGATTTTTCAAGTGCTTCCATCATACAAGGAGTACCAACAACAGCAATTTTATTATATTTTTGAGTAGTACTTAATGTACTTAATGTATGGGCGTTAGCATATTTCGTCCCCGCTGTTTTAATAAGATCACTTTCGTTATTTATAACTACGGGCTTTGGCTCAAGAGGATTTTCTGAACTTCCAACGGCCAACGCAGCATCAATTAATTTTTCCTTAAACGCAGTCATTAACAAGGTTGTAACAATACCACCATCTTGAATATGTTCTTTAAATGATTCCTCTGTAGTGTGTGCCGTATGAACAGTCCTATATGAGTTTAAAGAAGCTAAATACTTGGATCCCCTTTCAGGATTCTCGTTATGGTTTTTAAGAACCTCTGGAAAAAAAGTTCTTGGGCAACAAGAATAACACAGTCCGCAATTAACGCAAGCATCTTCGTCAATTTCGAGAGCGTCTTGAACATATTTAATTGCATTTATAGGGCAAGTAGAAACGCATAGTCCACAGGCGCAACAAAGGTTTGCATCCCTGACTATCTTGACTGTTGGAAATGTACCCTCGACCTTAGATTCTTTATCTTGATTCTTAAATAATTTAGGTTTGATTCCGATTTTTTCTAATACGCCTAATTCTTTTAAATATTTGACATTCAGCAAAATTTCTTGCTCTGACAAACCCAGATCATTTTCTAATTTCTGAGCTTCAATAATTCCGCTATCAATGATTTTACTTGCAATCCTTTCTCTAATATCTTCTGCTGATTGTAGAGAAGTTATAAAACTTTCAAAAATTTCATCAGTGAACTTTCCATTTCCAATAATTTTTTCCTTGTTATATTTTAAGGTATTCACAAGCACTGAAACCACTTTATTCTCCCCCCTGAGCAAATTTTTGTAATGCCTTACATTCACGATCGTATTTTTCAAGAGATAATTTTTCTTCTTCTAGCATATAGCGAGAGCGCTTCAATAGATTATCAAAATCTACTTTATGTCCATCGACATCAGGACCATCAACACATGCAAAATAGATCTCCCTTTCTGTAGTCAGGAACCTGCATCCCCCACACATACCCGTTCCGTCCACCATTATAGTGTTTAAAGATACGAATGTCTTTACAAATGGAAGGTCTCCTTTTCCATTTGTTGTAAGTGTAACAAATTTCATCATTATCAATGGTCCAATTGCAATCACGTGTTCAATTTCTTCTCTTTGAATGATTTCTTTCAAGGGATCGGTCACAACTCCTTTTCTCCCTTCGCTACCATCGTCTGTACATACTATAAGCTCATCACTAACAGCAGTCATCTTTTCTTTCCAAAAAAGAAGGTCTTTATTTCTTGCACCAATAATCGTGATGATTTTATTCCCTGCTTCTTTCAATTCTTTAGCTTGTGGATAGCAAGGTGCGATCCCCACGCCTCCTCCTATAATTACTATGGGTTTATCGTATTTCTTCACATGAATTTCGTTCCCTAACGGACCTACAACATCTAGTATTTCGTCTCCCTGTGATAATGTGGCCAATTTTTTAGTACTCTTTCCCACTATTTGGAAAACAATGCTTATCGTTCCTCCTTCACGATCATAATCAGCAACAGTTAACGGAAATCTCTCGCCAGTTTCATCTATACGTAAAAGTAAAAAATTTCCTGCCTTGGCTTTTTTAGCAATTAGAGGTACTTCGATGTCCATTTCGACCAGCGAACCGCTATTTCCTAACTCTACTTTCCTTAAGATTTTATATGGCATATTTGACATTTAATTGAATAATTAGTGCTGTTTAGAAAAATAAAATATACAATATTTAATTTTACTTTTACTTTTTTAAAGTAATTTTTAAAAAACAATGATATTTTAAATGAATTCCAGCATTTACATGTATGAAATTTGTATTTTGCTATAATTTTAAATGTATAAAAGCTTTAACTAACTAACAATAAAAAATTTTCGATTAAAATGGATAAATGGGGAAAAAGGCTACAATTATTATTTCTATTCACGATCTTTTTTGTTTATATGACCATACGAGGCGTTTTAGACAACAATACTGCTAGTGCGTCTTTTTGGGGCATATTCACTATTATTTATGTGTTAAGCTTAATAGTAGCAATAATTTTTTGGAGAAAATTTCAAAAGCTGGAGTAGGTGAAGCTACTTTTCTTTTTCTTTTTTCTTTTTCATAAAATCTGGAATTAAATTATCAATCCCTAGCCCTTTAATTATATTATTGCCTGCTTGATTCCCTAATGTTAGAATCTTAAACGCATTTCCTATAGTTTCTGTCGTATCTATGACCGCATTAGTTGCTCGTGTCATTGATTCTTTTATAGTATCGTTCGCATCGTGAACTTCTACAGCAATCTTGTCAATACCACTCGACATATTGCTTATCATTTCTGTAATTTTCAACGACAGCTCTTTAAAGTTAGAGTTTAGTATTCTAAGTTCTTCAGTCAAATCAGATATTTCTTTTTTCATCGCTTAAATCCTCATATAAGTTTATCTAATTTCGTTTTAATATCATAATAAAGGCAATAAGAATATTAAAAATTATTAAATTTTATAAACGCTCCCAACTTTTGGCGTAATTTATCTCTCATGTCTTGAATTATTATAAAAGGGGAGAGTTTTGTATTTAAGTATCTAATTGGTAAAACCCGCTCAAGATATTAATTCATTGTAATCTTGATGTGTGTCCAAATGATTAATGAGTTTCAGTTCAACAAGACTATCGTCGTGTAATATTAATGCATGGTTCGATTTACAATGTTTACAATAACAATATGCTGAATTCCCGTTTCCATCGAAAGCACATTCATAATGAAGGAAAGGTTGAGAACATTCAGGGCAAGTAATGTCTTTTTCCGCTAAATATGTTTCCAATTCCTTAACTTTTGAATAAGTCCTGAAGCATTTCGAACATAATATAGGATATTCTTTTGAAAGAATAAGCGATTTTTTTAAATTAGATATTAAGGTTATGTTAAATACATCAATATAGCGAGTATTACAGAAATCACATTTTTTACTAATGAGGTTCACACCAATTCAGATATTAATTTACATATTTCTCTCGTTTCCAGATATATTTTCCTTGGATTTATATTCTTATCGACACAAACCATTAAAACAGAATCATTTCCTGCCTCTAAAATGATTATGTTATGTTTTGTATTCGAAATTGTTAAAAGCTCAAATTTCCCGGTGTCCATTTCATTCACTGCCTTTAATGCCATGTTTATCATCGTTGCAGCCATTAAAGCCATTTGGGCGTCATCGATATTTTTGGGAAGTAACGATTTAATTATCAACCCTTCCTTTGATGCTATAACTGCTGTTTTCAGCTTTGAATTGTTGTCCAACAGCTCCGTTAATAACCGATCGAGAGAGTCAAGCGTGGAATGCATCAATATTATATTAACTCGTGTTGTAAATATATTAGGCACCCTAAATATAAATTAATCCATTTTCAATTTAAACATTTGTTTTTCGAAAAGTAATAAAAAAGAAAGACAAAAATAAAAAATGGTTCAATATCGTTTTGAACCTTCTCCTAGTTTTCTGAAAATAAATCCTTTTTTTATTACCTCATTACTATCGAAAATATTACGTCCATCAATAATAATAGGAGTTCTAACCTTACTCTTGATGTTTTCTAAATCAATGTTGTAATATTCCCTATGATTCGTGGCAAATATCAGAACATCGGCTCCTTCAACTGCCGTATTCATATCTGTAGTCAGTTCTGTTTCAATGTAATCTTTCTCTTTCACATAAGGATCGTGGGCCATGTACTCGATGTTATGTGAATGGTATCTTTGCTTGAGTATTGAAACAATTCGTTCCGTAGGCGTGTTACGTGTATCGTCAGTGTTTGCTTTGTATGACACTCCGAATAAAACAATTTTTAGGTTGTCATGCTTTTTTACTTCTTTTAACGCGGATTCCATGAGTTCCACCATGTGTTCAGGCATATAGTCATTTAATCTTCTAGATTCTGGAAGAATTTTTGGAGTATACAATTTTGGAGTGTATTTATCAAGACCATACATGAGCAACCAGGGATCTTTTGTCAAGCAATGTCCTCCCACGCCTGAACCGGGAATATGCATCATTCTGTCGTGCCTATGATTAATGAGTTCGATGATCTCAAATATATTTCTACCAAAACTCTCGGTAACTAATGCCATCTCGTTTGCGAAAGCTATATTTACGTCCCTATATGTATTTTCGATGCATTTGGTTAATTCTGCCGTAAGCGTATCAGTTACTTGAAGCTCCTTTTTTACGACCTTACCATATAGGTATTTTGCTTTTTCATTTGCGGTACTACAACCTCCTCCAATAACTCGGGGGAAATCCGTGATGTATTCTATTAATTTTCCCGGCATAACACGCTCAAATGAAAAAGCTAGAAAAAAGTCCCTCCCTCTCTCAAGTTTGCTTCCTTTTTCGAGTAGGGGACAAACGATATTATCAGTAGTCCCAGGCGCTACGGTTGATTCAATGATAATAGTTGCCCCCTTTTTTAAATGTTTAGAAATTTTCTTAGATACTTCCACGAGCGATTCATATCTTGGAATTTTCTTGTCATCGACAGGAGTTTGAACGCCTAATAAGATATAATCTGCCTCATTTACATCATCATAATTATCTGTGGCGGTAAATTTTCCATTTTTTACTACTCGTGCAATTAATTCGTCTAATCCTGGCTCGTCGCCCTCAAAAGGATTTTTTCCATCATTTAAACAATCAATCTTCCATCCAGATCTTTTTGATCTCCTCTGAATACCAGTCACATAAAACTCAGGAACATCTGCTAGTAAACACGCCATAGGGATTCCTACTTGGCCAGCCTAAAAGAGCTTTTTAGACTTGTAACCCATCCCTATGTATACGATTTTTGTTTCAGTCATATATCGATCATTTGTTTGTTCTGTATTTTTTTTTTATCTTAATAGGTTGTGAAATTATTGCTTAAAATTTAAATTTTCCATAAATAGATTTTATATATTGCTTAGAAGTAAACGATTTGAATCAAATATCTTTTATTTTACTTAAGCAAATTTACTTTATCAATTTAAAGAAGCCTTAAAAGGCGTTTTACGCAATAATATTATGACAATAATATAAAAAGCTTTTAAATATCAAAATGCCTATATATTTTATTAAAGTAAGTTATTTCAATGCAAGACATATTTTTTCGTTAAAAAATGACCGAAAAAAAGACGATTTTAATCGTGGACGACGAGCCCGATATAGTAAACCTTACGGACAAGTTCCTTCGACTCGGCGGATTTAAAACTCTTTCATGTAACAATGGAAAAGACGCTTTAAACGAAATTGAACTCAATCACGAAGAAATAAAGCTCATTCTCCTCGATGTTATGATGCCTGGACTTAGTGGCTTCGATATTTTAAAAGAGATCAAAAGCAATAAGAAATATGATGATATTATTGTAGTTTTATTTACGGTCAAGAGCTTTAACGAGGATATTCAGAAAGGCAGGGCATTAGGTGCAAATGGTTATCTTACAAAACCTTTCTCAGGAAAGGAGCTCTTAAAATATGTTCAGGAAAAGATTGGGGATTAACATATACAAACAATTCTAATTTACTTATTTTAAATTTTAAAAAAAATGGCATTTAAAATGTATTTTCCAAAAATTATTTTAATCAACCATTATTTTCCAGAATAAAGGAATTATTGAATAAATGCCTTAATTGATACAAAATATCTTTTTAATCAAAGGTAAAAATCTTCAAGATTTGGAAAGTCATACCATTTTCAACTATCCTCAAGAAGTTGTAAAAAGAAAAGACAGAATAGTTAAACTTGTTTTAAAAAATTATAAATATGATGAGAATCAAGAAAAAAACTCCTTAAAAAAAAAAACTCACCAAATTGAAAAACCCATTCATCATAATATCGATCCATATATTATTAGTACGGTATGTGTTGATGGTATGGCAATAATAGGGGTTTTATTTCAGAAAGAAGATAATCCTATTGATTACGACGATATGTTTCTTGAATTGATGCACGAGTTAATCAATCGTGGTAGTTGGTTTTCGTTTAAAGACGATCTTGAGATCGAAAACCTATTAATTACTATTTTCGTGGATTTTCGAAGATATGGAGAAGAAGTAATGAAAGAAATCCAGTTAGCAGGAATAAAAAAAAAATCATCAATTCTAAAAATTTTTTTGTTTGGAATAGAAGAAGTAGGAAAGACATCGCTACTCAGAAGGCTTAAGACGGGAGAATACGAGGATAATTACTTTCAACCAACGAGAAAGTTTAACATTGAATACATCCAAGACGATGAAATGGGATTGCTAGCGTTTTGGGACATGCCTGGACAGCTCTTATTCAGGAGAAAATGGCTCGCAGGTTCCCAAGATTCCAACATCATAGTGTATATGATTGACATCTCTAATCAAATACGATTTGAGGAATCTAAAAAAGAGCTACATTCAATAATTAATCGATATGAACTATCCAATATACCATTGTTGATTCTAGGGAATAAGGTGGATCTAGTCAACCAATTATCTGAGAATGATGATATAACCATTAACCAACATCTTGTAAGATTGAAACATGAAATCTTTGATTATTTCGAGCTTGAAATGGTTAATAACAGAAAATGGGATTTTTTATTCACTTCTGTAAAAACTAATTACAATATTGAAGAATTTTATGAGCTTCTTGTTGACCTACTTCAAAGATAGAAAGAATGATAATTAATCTTTTTTGATATATGACTTTTAATAATAATTCTTGATTCTGAAATTTTAAATTCGATTCTAATTAAATTTAAATATCAAAGTGATTAATATCATAACATATTAATTAATAAAATATCGTGCCCCAAAAATGTTTAAAAGATCGAAAAAAGACATGAGCATAAATCTTGATGACAAAACGGGTCAGCTCTACTTGGGAAACAAGGACTTACGGCTCTTAATGTTAAGACCCATTGATTTAATAGAGTTTGGTGAATTTTCTGGAAGTTCCGCCGAGGATATTCTTATATGGGTGGGAAAAACCTTGGGAAAATCCATTGCTTTAAGATTGATTCCCGAAGTTGCATGGACAAATGAGACGCTTTCAACGAAAAAGCAAGCTATTTTAGGAATTTTAGACACTTTAGAACCCCTTGGATATGGTATTCTAAAAGCCATCTTTAACAAGAACAATGTTATAATACAAGTAAAGGAACCATTATCTGTTCCTGAAAAAGAAAATATAATGGCAAAGAATATTTGTCGTATTTATCAAGGACTTTTTCATGGATTATTTGAAAACATGCAACTTGATGTCGAAGGTGAGGAAATTAAATGTTTTCTATTAGACCAAGGGGAATGTGTGTTTAAATACACTCTTTTAAGCGAAGAATTTAATGACGAAGATATTGATGTTGGCGGCTCAAAAGAACAAGAACTAAACTCCTTTCTCAAAACAATTTAATTTAAGATTCGTAATATTCTTCCCATAATCTTTCTACTTCTATTTTGATAATGATATCAATAATTACGGTATTATTTTTTAACATTTTCAAGTAAAATTAAGTAAATATGATTTAAATCCTCTCAAGTATCTGAAAATTCTTGTTTGAAACTTCACACTTTATTTTGTTAAATTATTATCTTAAAAAAGCTTAGGAATATAAGCATTAACTATTTTATTCGCTAAGCCGTGACATTCATAGAACTTTTTAATTATTTTATATTGGTTATAATTAATCATAAATTTTACATAATATAAATAAAAAATACGTGATATAAAATGTCTAAAGAAAAAGGCGCGAGAGTTAAGATCGATTCGTATAAGGGTCCTTTTGGAACCATCAAGGGCTTCGAGTTTACAACGGGTAAAATCGTAAGCGAAGGGGACGAAACCGAATGGGAACCGATGGGACCTCACCCAAAACCTCATATTCCAACTCTTCGAAGTTGGTTTATGAAGTTAATGGAAAGATATAAGCCATTTTACATGCCAATCTGTGATATGTGTTGCCTCTGTACTTATGGGAAATGTAACCTTTCAAAAGGCCGAACTGGAGCTTGTGGTATTAATATGGAAACTCAACAAGCGAGGATAGTAGAAATTGCTTGTTGCATTGGTGCTGCGTGCCATAGTGCTCATGGTGATCATCTACTTCACTGGCTTAAGGAAAAATACGGTAATGTACCAATTAACTTTGGCTCTAATATTGCTGTGGAAATGCCACACACTCGATTAGTGGTTGGGATGAAACCAGAAACTTTAGAAGATCTCGAAACTGCAATGGAATGGGTTCATTACACCATAACGCACTTATTAGCATCAGGTCATACGGGACAAGAATCAAGTTACTTGGACTATGAAGCTAAAAGCTTTTTAGCAGGTTTGGCGGATTCCGTTGGGATGGAGATTTCTGATGCTGTCCAGATGGCTGCCTATGGATTCCCGATAGGAGATCCTAATGTTCCTATCGTAGAAT
>JBHLMB010000594.1:0-2628 GCA_048938565.1 Promethearchaeota archaeon
ACTATTTTGATATTGTAAAACTTAAGGAGTTCTTGGAAAGGAAAAAAATTGATTTTGTGACTATAGATTTTAACATTGATTTGAAAACATTCAAGGAGTCTGAGCTTGCGAAGACATTAAACGATTTGAATATAATGTTTTACCAAGTAGATATTCCTGAATACGCCATGGGGTATTTATACAATGAAATAGTAGAGAAAGAACAATTATTGAACGAATTGTACGAAGAGTATGAATCAATGATTGATAAAGAATCATTAAAAGCTGAAAGTCTTAAAAATTGGATAGATGTACTCAGGGACGAAATCCAAGATAAAGAAAATTACATTAGCTTACAATTAAGGCCTCAATGGATCGTGAAAAAAATGTTAGATGTGGCAAAAAGCATTAAATCTGAAGTTATATCTTTTCTCCATTTAGTCCAAGAAGATATTTGCGAAGATATATGCGCAGAAATAACCGAACAACTAAGGGAATTAAATGTGAAAGTTGTTCAATATACCAAAAAACACAATATTATTAATATTAAATTTTAAAAAAATAGGAGGAAAATAAAAAAATGCCAAAAGTATTAGAATTAAAACCTTTGAAGAAGAAACATCTGAAGTTGGTAATGGTAGAAAGCGAGTTTCCAGTGGATTGGTGGTTTGAAGCTCCTAAAAAAGTAAAGGAGGATCTTGTATGGAATTTACATTTAATTTCTAAGGAATATCTCGATGTTGTAGAGAATTTAATAGATAAATATAAACCAAATTTTGGAGCAGAAGAAACTCCAACAAATTGGTATGAATCACCGAATAAAGTCGATCCATTAGAAAAACTATTTAAATTGAAGGGAATTCCATTTTTGTATGTGGATATAGACGATAATGCCCGGGATTACTTATCGGCAGCTTTAGAAGAACATAGAATCGCCATTAAGAAACTGGAAAAACATATTAGGGAGGAGATTACTACAAAGGGAAAAATTCCAGAAGATGATGAGTGGTTCCAAAAACTCATAATTTGGAAGGAATACCTAGAGCAAGATTATACCAAACAAGAAGACGATGTTCGTTTTAACATAAGAGAAGCATGGATGATGATGAATATCATAAATCTCGCTAAAGAAGTAGAGGGAACTAAGCTCAAGGGATTATTCATTTGCGATTTAAGGCATTTCAATGGAATAGAGAAGCTTTGTACTGATTTGGGTATAGATCTAGAGAAAATTAAAATAAAACGGACTATAAAAACAGAAGAAATCGAAGAATTAGAAAAGGATGTAGAAATAGCGATAAAGAATCAAAATTCATGAAAAAAAAGGAGGATAAAAAATGGAACAACAAGATGTTGAAAAAGAAGTAAAGTCGATTTTAGCGAGGAAATCAATCATAGAACTTTCACCAATAGTTATTAAAAAAAAGGATTTATCTGATAAAATCTGTTATTTTTTCGATACCGATGATAATGCCTCTCCTTTCGATATTAACATGGCATACGATGCTGGATTTGATATTGTTATCCCCATTAGTAAGATGACTGCTGAACAAGTGCCCAAGTTAGTGCAGGATGCAATATTTTCAAGAAAACCTAAAGCGCCAACTACTTTTTTCATTGGTGGATCAGATGTTAAAGAAGGAGAAAAAATTGCTAAAGAAGTAAAGAAATCATTAGTTCCGCCTTTCGAATGTCCGGTAATAATCGATCCTAGAGGTTCGCACACTACGGCTTCTGCGGTAGTAGCAATGACCATTGATGTTGTCAATAAATTGCATACCATTCAGTCCTTAGAAGGAAAAAAGGTAATCATTTTTGGAGCGGGGCCCGTGGCGAGAATAGCAGCTATTTTAAGCGCTAAAATTGGATGCAATACATATTTAGTTGAAACTTGGGATCAATCAAGCGACGATTTTGTTAAAAAATTAGCACGAGAACTTTCAGAGGAGGCTGGCAGTGAAGCAACCATAATACAAGGTATTTTTGCCCCTAATCTTGAAGATAGATTAGAATTGTCGAAAGATGCAGATATTATTTGGTCATTAGCTGCTGCTGGCGTTGAGATCTTACCCGAAGAACAAATGGTTAAACTCGAAGGTAAAAAAATCGTTGTCGATATTAATTTAGTCCCCCCCTATGGTATAGAGGGTATTAAACCAAAACACTACAACGAAGAAATATATCCTGGTATTTTTGGGATAGGTGCTTTAGCTCTTGGTAAGCTTAAGTCGAATTCCGAAGGAGAAATTCTGAAAGAAGCCGCTAAAACGAAAGGATCTAAAATATATGATTATAACTATGCTTTTATTGTTGCTAAAAATTTATTAAATAAATAAATTCTATTATGAAGTCGTAATGCGCTTCGACTTCTTTTATTTTTTATCATAAGCAAGGAGGAGGTAAAAAATATGAGAGCAATTTCAAAAGATATTTTTAATATAAGAAAAGTAAGAGTTAAAGATGCTTTTAAGCAAGATGCGGGGCGTGGAATCGTTAGGTTGGATCCAATTTTGATAAAAGATTTAAATTTAAAATCGGGAGATGTTATAGAAATACGCCAGTCTCTCTATAATAAAAAAACTGCTGCTATTTTAATGTCTGGTAAATCTGAAGATGAAGGTAAGAATGTTATTAGAGTTGATCCCTCCC
>JBHLMB010000595.1:0-2627 GCA_048938565.1 Promethearchaeota archaeon
AGGAACCAAATATTGAAGAAAAACAAAAAAAATTCGTTCTAGAGCTTATTGATGCCAATGTAATGATTAAAAATAAGAAAATGTTTTATTTCAATAGTATAGCAATTATAATTACAATTATATCTTTTGCAATAATCCCTTGGTTATATCTAACTGCTGCTTTTTCTGCATTAATATTAGTTCTTGTTAATAAAAATTATATGAACAAAACTATGAGTGAGATGCTTCGAGATGTCGAGTGGGAAATTATTTTTTTCTTCATCTCGCTCTATATAGTCATAGGATGTATGTTGATTGCGGGATTTCAAGATTTATTCAAGGAAATTCCCTTTCAATCGTTTGATCCCCTCCTTTTATCCATCATAATTCTTATTGTAGTAAGTTTAGTCTCTGGTTTTGTAGCTAACACGCCAACAGCATTAGTCTTCATACCCATTATCGAACTTTTAATAGAAGAATATAATTTTGCCCCCATACCCTTAATGTTTGCTTTTATAATAGGAATAAATCTAGGAGGAAACTTGATACCTCAGGGTGCAGCTTGTGATGTTATGACGCTTAAAATTGCACAAAATAACGGGGTAGAAAACCTTAACTTCAAAAGATTGTTGAAGACGGGAGCTTCCTTTGCGATTATACACATATTATTGTCTATTGCATGGCTCTTATTAATTAGCTTTTTGTATGGATAAATTTTATTGCATTTTATTTATAAGAAAACTTAAAAAAAACTAAGGGTATAATCCTCTTAATTCAAGAGCCCTACTCATACCAGAAACGGCTATAATATAAGCTGCGGTTCTCAAAGAAATCTTCTTTTCTTGAGATAGTTGATAGATATCTTCAAATGCTCTTTGCAGTACTTTTCCTAGCTCTTGGTTTATTCTATCAATATCCCAAAAATAAGCATTAATATCTTGAATATATTCAAAATAGGAAACTAATACACCACCACTATTAGCAAGAATATCAGGGACAACAATTATCCCTTTCTCGTTCAGTATCTCGTCTGCATCGGGTGTTGTCGGGCCATTTGCACCTTCTAAGATGATCTTGCAATCTATCTTTTTTGCGTTTTCTTTCGTAATTTGATTTTCAGTTGCAGCAGGAATGAGAATGTCACAAGGTATCGTTAAAACTTCAGAATTAGTGATTATTGCTACCGAATCCTCCTTGTAATCTTTTAGTGATTTTCCTGAATTCTTCCACTCCATTAGATCTTTAAGATTAAGTCCATCCTCGGAATACACCCCAGCAGTCGAATCAGAGACACATAGTATCGTGCTTCCCATATTTCCAAGTTCTTCGGCAATTACTTTTCCAACTTTCCCAAAACCTTGTACTACGATTGTCATATCGGATAGATTAAGGCCTAGCTTCTTAATTAGGCTTTTTGCGATGTAAAAAAGACCCATCCCAGTTGCTCTGTTCCTTCCTAGTGATCCTCCAATCTCTACGGGTTTTCCTGTTACCACTCCAGGCGTAGTCTCTCCTTTATGCACGGAATACACATCCATTATCCACGCCATAGTTTGGGCGTTTGTATTCATATCAGGAGCAGGAACATCTTTAGTAGGACCTATAATGTCAAGTATTTCTACCGTGTATCTTCTCGTAAGCCGTTCTAGTTCTTTTTGAGACAATTCTTTTGGATTAACCTTAATCCCACCTTTAGCACCTCCAAGTGGTAATTTTAACAAGCTTGTTTTCCATGTCATCCACATTGCTAAAGCTTTCACCTCGTCAAGACTGACACCTAGGTCATACCTAATTCCCCCTTTTCCAGGTCCTCTTACGGTAGAGTGATGCACTCGATATCCCTGGAAAACCTTTAATTTCCCATCATCCATCCGAATGGGAATGGAAACGATTAGAATTCTTTCCATGTGCTTGAGTCTCTCGTGAATATCCTGATCCAAATTTAGTGTTTTTGCAACAATTTCTAGTTGTTTTAATGCAATTTCAAAAGGATTGATATTTACCATCTTAATCTCCAAAAATAATAATCAGTGATCGTGTATTCAAATATATAATTGACTTTATATAAATGTTATCATGGATTTTAGTACTTAACTCAAGACAGCATTTAACTCGTTAAATCTCTTGGAAAAATCACTAAAAAAATAGTTCCCTTTTTTTCTGATGAGTAGAATTTTATTTCCCCTTTCAAGAAAGAACTCAATAATTTCATGCTATAAGTTCCCAATCCTCTATTTTTTCCTTTTGTTGAAAACGACCTCTGGAAGATTTGTAATTGCACTTTACGAGGTATAACACCTTCGTTTTGAACCCAGAATTCCACGCTATTATCGACTTTTTTGCATCCAATGTTGACTTTCCCACCTTCCTTAGTCGCTTCGAGTGCGTTATTGATCATATTTCTAAGTATTCTTCTTAATACAGTTCGATCGGTCCTAAATTCAATATTTTCAACATTAGAATCGATTATTATTGTCCTAGAACGGACAATTGGCTGATTTTCATAATTATTAGATATTTCTCGCAATAGATCAGCTGATTTGTATGATTCAATGTTTAATATCAGTGATTTGTTTTCTGCGGCAGTAAGATTTAGCAGATGCCTGTTCATCATATTTTCAACAACGGAGGTCATTCCATTTTTCAGA
>JBHLMB010000596.1:0-2625 GCA_048938565.1 Promethearchaeota archaeon
CAAAACCTCCAGAAAAAGGTACTTTCTATGGTACAGTAAAGGAAGCCGAGAATTACTATAAAGAGAAAATTGAATTTTATGGTTTTCCTCCAATGGGAATTCTTTATTTGGCTAGTTATTTAATTGAGAATAATTTTAACGTATCGTTACTTGATCAATTTGCTAGGAATTTATCCCTGGAAGCCACTTTAAATTGGATTAAAAGAGAAGATCCTGATATTTTAGGATTTTCAACAATTACTACTGCTGGTACCGGAATAACTTCAGCTGAAATTGCTAAAAAAGTAAAAGAGGATATAAATCCTAATATTAAGATAATATTTGGGAACTATCATGCCACATTCAACGATATAAGAATCCTGAAAAAATATCCTTTTATTGATGCATGTATTAGAGGGGAAGGGGAAGTTGGCCTATTAGAAATTGCAGAAAAAACTGAAAAAGACCAGGATTTTAGTGAGGTCCGAGGTGTTACTTATCGAGATAACAGTAGAGTTGTCAGAAATAACGATAGACCAATGATTAAAAATATTGATACCTTACCTTTTCCTGATAGAAAGTTGTTAGGGGATGTTGAATATAAAAATAAAGTAGAAGGGCTTGATCTCTCTATTGGTAAATTTACATCTGCAGCATCATCAAGAGGTTGTGCATTTCAATGTTCATTCTGTTCAAGCTCTATGTTCTGGGGAAATTGGCGTCCTCGTTCACCAGAAAATATTATAAGAGAGTTATCAATTTTAGAAGAACAGGGTTACAATAACCTTCTATGGGTTGATGATAATTTTACAATAAGTAAGAAAAGATTGCTTAACTTGGCAAGATTAATGAAAAAAGAAAAAATGGATTTCAGTTGGATGGCTGAAGGTCGAGTCACTCAGAGTTCTAGTGAACTATTGAGTGCTATGAAGCAAACTGGTTGCAGAATTTTAAGTTATGGAGTGGAAAGTGGATCTCAAAGAATTTTAGATTGGTATAATAAAAAAATTAATTTGAATCAAATATTTGATGCTGTAAGAAATGCAAGGAAGATTGGGATTGATATGATCCTAGCAAACTTCATAATTGGTGCTCCAATTGAGACTCGTGAGGAAATTACAAAAACATTTGATCTCTCACTCAAATTAAAGATAGATTTCCCACAATTTCATATTTTAGGCGTAATACCTGGAAATTGGATTTGGGATCAGATGGTAAAAGAAAAAAAAATTAATCCCGAAATTAGTTGGGAGGTTGGAACTGCTGTTCTCCCTATTCCGTTAAGTGAAATAATGCATAGAATAAAACAGATCCATAAGAAATTCATGCAACGTCCTAGCTATATAACGCGTCAAATCTTTAAATCACTTAAAAGTAGATACAGATTAAAAGCAGTGTTCCAAAATATCAAAAATGTGAATAATTGGGACTTATGGAATACTTGGAAACCATTCTGGGGTTAATTTTATTAATTTTAAATATTAGAAAAAACATTTTCTTTAAACATTATCTGGATTCCAAAATGATTTAACACCATGAAAATCTTGAAAGTTTTTAATATTATGTGTAAGAATTTTGAGTAATGAAGAGAATTTGTAAAAATTTAGGGTATTTCTATATAATGCTTTCATTATATATCTAGGGTTCATAAAGAATTGTTTTAACATATCAAGTATTAAATTAGAAATTTTTTCAGTCGGAACACCTTCAGAATCAACATCAGAAATATGCACTCCTTCCTCCCAGTATTTTTTTTCATCAATTATGTTTTTTTCTACCATTTCATCCCAAATATCAGTTCCAGGCATTGTACCTAGGAGGTTAAATACAGGAAAATCAATATCAACTTTTTGAGCAAATTTCAGAGTATTGTAAATTTCTGAAAAACTCTCACCTGGAGCTCCCACTATAAAAGAACCTAAAATAAAAGGAATCTTTGCTTTACGAGTTTTTTTTACTGCTGCAATTGATTGTAAAGGAGTAATATTTTTCTTATAATAGTCAAGAATTCTCTGATTTGCACTTTCAATTCCATAGAACATTATTCTGCAATTAGATTTTTGCATTTCTCTTAACATATCTTCAGATACTTGATTAACACGCCCTTCACATATCCAATCTATATTCACTTTATTTTTTTGCATTAATCGACAAAGTTTTATAACTCGCTTTTTTGATACAGTAAAATTATCATCTACAAAATTTATATATTTATAACCCTCACTCTCTAAATAGAGAATTTCTTTCATAATATTTTCCACTGAACGCGTTCGAAATCCCACTGTTCTTCTTCCATAGCAAAAAGCACAGTTATATGGACATCCTCGAGAAGAAACCATTGATGTAAATCCTTCAGGAGCAAATTCTAATCCCCCAAAACTACCAGTATATTCTATGTTTAATGATTTTCTATCTGGAAAGGGAATTGTATCAAGATCTTTAATTAGGGGACGTTTTTCATTTCGTTGTATTTTCCCATTTTCTCTAAAAGTTAAACCTTTCACATCTCTTAATGATAATTTTTTCTCATATGCCCGAACTAGCTCTAGAAATGTGATTTCTCCTTCATCTCTTACACATACATCTACTTCTGGATATTTGCTTAAGATTCTATATAGAAGTGTCAAAAACCGCATAATTCACCTT
>JBHLMB010000597.1:0-2623 GCA_048938565.1 Promethearchaeota archaeon
ACCGGGATGGATATGTTCTATTAATAAATCCGTAAAAAAGAACATTCCCATGATCTTATTAGTTAATAAAAACGACCTGGAACGGGAAGTTGACATGGAAGAAGTAAAGAAGATGGCAGAAAAAATGGATTGCAAGTACATGGAGACGAGCGCTAAAACGGGAGATAATGTAGAATCTGCCTTCCAGCAAATTGCGTTGGATTGCTTGGAATCGATGGATCAGCAATAACGAAAAAAATCCATTAAAGTTCATTCGCAATCTTTTTATAATAAATAAATATTATCAAAATTTATCTGAACATTAGATTTATTTTCTAATTTCAGTTATAAATGACAAAAGGTTTGAGAAACATGCCAAAAGTTCTCGTAAACGACATTAATATGTATTATGAAATGAAAGGTAATGGCTTTCCCATTGTCATGATAATGGGATTAGCAGGAAATGCAAATTGGTGGGATGCAGAACTTATTGAAGAATTATCAAAAGATTATAAGACAATCGTATTTGATAATCGAGGTGTTGCTCGAACGGACAATAACGATGCAGATTTTACTATGAAGGATCTCGCTGACGATACTGTTGGTTTAATGGATGCCTTGAATATCGAAAAGGCACACATAATGGGGATCTCGATGGGGGGCGTAGTCGCACAAGAACTTGCAATTAATTATCCTGAGAGGGTTGAAAAGCTGATTCTTTGCTCAACATCCTGCGGGGGAGCTCACTTCGTGATGCCAGAACCTCGAGTTCTTGGAATCCTCGCTGCGGGAAGAGGTGATAAAACTCAAGAAGAATTCTCACGAGCGACTACTTTCTTACTCTATCCTGAGCAATTTATGAAAGATCATCCTGAAATTGTTGAAGAAAGATTACAAATACGGCTTCAAAATCCAATCGCAGATAATACTTATAAAAGACAAGCAAAATCTATTTTTGCTATTACTACTGGCGAAGGATTACAAAACTTGAACATACCCACATTAGTATTGCACGGAAAGCAAGATATTTTAATTCCTCCGGGAAATGGAGAAAAGATTGCTGAACTCATACCGGGCGCAAAATTGCAACTATTTGAAAAAACGGGACATGCCTTGTTTTCAATAGAAACTGACACTGTAATAAAAGCTGTTGTGGATTTCTTAAAATAATTACTTTATTTTTTTTTCTAATGCCTGAAGTAAACTTTCGTTGAAAACCTACGGAATGGAACTGGCAACTTATATTTTGGAAAACCTCTTGTTTCATCATCAAGCATTTTTAATAATTCGTCTAAACTCGTGTCGTTAATTTGTTTGGATGTGATCTTGTAGTTTTTTTCGTTTCGCTTTATTTCTTGCCCTATGAGCCGTTTCCGAATTGATATTGTTCCTTGTTTTTGCTCTTTTTTGCCTAATACAATCGTGTAAGGAATCCAATCAATTTCCGCTTGTCTAATTTTTTTCCCTATTTTTTCGTCCCGATCGTCAAAATCTGCTCGAAAACCTTCCTCATTTATCTTTTCCAAAAGATCTTCAGCAATCTGATTTTGAGCATCGCTAACTGTAACGATTCTTACTTGAATGGGTGAAAGCCAAGTTTTGAAACCAGGCACGATCGTTTCTTTTTCTCTATAGGCGGTCTCAATCAAGCCCCATAATATCCGTTCAAGTCCACCTGAAGGTGAATTGTGGAGGATTATGGGGTGTTTGACTTTACCATTTTCGTCCGTAAACTTGATGTTGTATTTCTCGCGCTTTTTACCATTTTCGTCTTCTAAGAAATCTAAGGTGCTTTCAACATCGATTTGGATGGTGGCGAGTGTACCGCTTTTATCTTGAGCTGAAAGCACGCCTCGCTCGAATTTTAGAACGAAATAATAATACCTATCTTCCCATAATTCTAATAAAGCAGGTTTGTTCTCTTCCTTTACTAAATCTTTGATCCAACCTTGATTCTTATTGTAAAACTCTTGAGTCGTTCTAAAAATAATATGATCTTTCACTCCCAGATCTTGAGCGACTTTCTGGTTTAATTTATATTGGAGCTTGAATTCCTCTATAGAGAAATCAAGATCCTTACAGAATGTATGAAAGTCAGGCATGATAAAACCGCGCAAGCGTCTTAAGCCCGTTAATTCTCCCTCTTGCTCACGCCGGAAATCATATTGTTCCCATTCATAAAGCCGAAGGGGCATGTAATGAGATTTTAGGTTCATACCACTAACCATGTCAAACTGTAGAAAGTCACCTGCAAACCTCAGTAAATAACGATCGTTTCCAGACTCGACCCAATATGTTCGAGCGGGAAATCTTGCAGTTTGAGCCGTTAATTTCTTGCTTTTTACGCTATACATTATCGGTGTGTCAACGAGGACGGCTCCAAAGTCAATTATCACGTCCTCCACGTATCTCTTTATTAGGTTTTTCATGACAACGCCTTTGGTGTACCAACGCAGGATTCCTTTATCCGAGTTTGGTTCAAAATCTGCCAATTCTTGCTCCTTCATATATTTTATGTGAACAGGCTCTTCGCTCGTGTCCACCCTTCGCGAACCTAGTTCGGATTTCAGAAATACTTGGAAATCCTTGCAATTTTTTAAATCCGCAATGGGCTTGAAACCGGTTTTGTCGTCCTTCGTAATTG
>JBHLMB010000598.1:0-2618 GCA_048938565.1 Promethearchaeota archaeon
TATTCATTGAAATCTTTTTACTAAAAAAATAATATTTCTTTTAAGATACCTTGTTTTCGAAACAAACAAAAAAAAAGCAAGTAAGTGAAATGAATGCCATTCAAAAACATCTCATAGGCCTGATAATTAATCCAATCTCAGGAATGGGAGGTACTGTCGGATTAAAGGGAACTGATGGGCCCGCAATTTTACAGAAAGCCATTGAACTAGGGGCAAAACCAAGTGCTTTGAAAAGAGTAGAGGAAATGTTAAAAGAATTGAATCCGATAAAGCCAAAGCTGAAGTTCCTCACTTGTCCCGGAGAAATGGGCGGTTTTATCTTGAATTCGAATGATTTTTGCTTTAATCTCATTGAACACGAGATTTTTGAATCTCTCCAAGAAAATGAAAGAACCTCCGCAGAACACACGATCGTAGCTGCGAGAATCATGAAAAAGATCGACAAATTAGAATTGATCATTTTTTTTGGAGGCGATGGGACTGCTCGAGATGTGTTGAAAGCAATAGGCCTTGAAAAACCATCTCTTGGAGTTCCCTCTGGAGTAAAGGTGTATTCAGGCGTATTTGCTCTTAATCCAAAAGACGCAGCACTTTTAATAATGCAATACTTATGGGGGGAAATACCTCTTAAAGAATCTGAAGTGTTGGATATTGACGAGAATAAGTATAGGCAAGGAAAACTTGTCTCTAAAATGTTCGGTCATTTACTTACGCCTTCCAATCCTGATTTTTCCCAGCTTTCAAAAATGGGTACTCCTCACTCGGACTTGAGCAATCAAGAACGCATTGCGAGAAGGATCGTTGAAACGATGGAAGAAAACATGTATTATTTAATTGGCCCAGGTACGACTACTAAGGCGATAACTGACATTTTAAAACAAGATAAGACGGTATTGGGAGTTGATTTAATCTTAAACGGTGAAATTATAGAACGAGATCTAAACGAGCACGCAATAATTGAGAATATAAAGGGTAAAAAGACTAAAATAATCACTTCACTAATTGGAAGGCAGGGTTTTTTATTTGGAAGGGGAAACCTGCAATTTTCACCTCGAGTACTTGAAATGGTTGGAACTTCTAATATAATAGTGATCTCCACTGTTTTTAAAATGAACAATATTCCTAACCAAACTCTCCATATTGACACGAGAGATCCTACTTTTGATGAATCAATGAGAGGATTATATAAAATTATCGTAGATTACGACCTAGAAATGATATGTAAGGTTGAATAATAAATAATTTTCAAGTTAGATAGGGAAAAGTTCCGCTCCACTCTTGATTGTTATCATTGCCTGAAGGCCAAAATAAGCTCCTAATACAAATAAAATGCCAATAACTATATATCTCCTGGCAATTTTTCTGTCGTATAAATGTTGCGATGCTCTGTATAGAAGGATAAAACCCGTTGAACTAACGATCATCAAGATGGATGCTACGATGCTCTCGTTAATGAACGCTTCTTGAGTGCTTGGGTAAAGAAAAATCGGTTCACCATCTGAGTCTTGACCTATTGCGGGCATACCTCGATATATCAAATAGACCACGCCAGTTTGAAGGACAAATAGAATTATATAGATACACAAGACTACTATGGATCTTGTGGACATTCCCGTTATTCTTTGAGCGACTCTACGGCGTTTTACGCCAGGAAATTTTATCTTGGGTTTTCTGATTACATTACCAAAAATCCATGGTGTCTTTCTCTGAATCTTTTCCATTATAGTTTCAGAACCTAAGACATCTTCTTTTGAAATACCTTTATCAATTGAAGGTTGATCATCCATCTTGATATAATTTCCTAATTCTTTATTTCATTAATCTATCTAAATCAGACTTGTTCTTAAAATTTTCGTGATAGTGATTTAGCATGTGGTAATCTTTCTAGTGTTAATTTTTGAAAATTTGCGAAAAAGCCAAAATTTTTATTTGTAAACTATTGGATAGTATTAGTAACACAGTCGAATTTAACATTAGAGCCACAAAATGAGTTATAAAGACCTATATTCGGAAGTCAAAAAGCGCAAGATGGAAGCGCTAAACAAGAAAGACGTCGTAAGAGCCGTGGAAAAGCACGGAAAAATTCTCGCTATCGAAGGAAGGTTTGAAAAACCTAAAAGAGTAATTAATAATATGTATGGCGCTGAAAAAACGACAATAAAACCCAATAAATTGATTAAATACGATTTGAACTCGTACGACTTGGTTCTCATTGGATGTCCGGGAGATCATATCCATGAAAAGCTCCATCCAAGAATAAGGAACTATGTGGAAAATGGGGGGTGGATATTATCTACGGACTGGTGCTTGGTGACAATTGTTGAAAAGATATTTCCTGGTTATATAAAATGGAATGGAATTAAAACGGCAGATGCGGTTGTTGCCTGCCAACTGGATGAACCTCAACATCCCTTCTTAGAGGGGGTAGCTCAAGAAATCCAACGAGCGAAATGGACAGTTAAATCTTCAAAAGATACCTTAAAAAACGAGTTTAAGTGGTGGCTCGAGACAAAAAGCTATCCAATACAAATTATTGATCACCAGCAGGTACACGTGTTGATTTCTTCGAGGGAACTTAAATATAAATGGGGAGAGGGAGCAGTACTATGCTATTTTGA
>JBHLMB010000599.1:0-2617 GCA_048938565.1 Promethearchaeota archaeon
AAATTAATTTATTTTTTGCTCAAAAATAATATTGGTTTATAGTATTATTTACGTGTCACATCAATATTATTATTATCCATATCTAATGCTGTTTTGACGCTTAGCCAACTTGTAAATGGCAGCTCATTTTCTAGGGCATGCTTTGATTTCAAATACAATATTCCAATTCCATACCCACAACATAACCATTTTAGTCCAGACGCAACTAAAACATCAATATTTTCATTTTTAACATCAATTGGAAAAGCTCCAAAAGATTGGGTTGCATTAATTACATTTAAAACATCATTTCTTAGACAAATCTTTCCTAATTCATGTAAGTCTTGTCTAAATCCTGTTAAATATTGAATATGACTATGGACTTGAATTTTTATTTCTTTTCTTTTAATGATGTTTTCTAATGTATCTAGGCTGTAAGTATAATCCTTTCCTTTAGGAAGTTTAAAACAATTATAGCCTCTTTTCTTAAACGCGTGAACTGAGGCAGGAAATTCCCCTTCAGGATAAATGAGATTACATTTTTTAAATAATCTTGATATCGTGTTTATACATGAAGATGTATTTATTAAAAAAGCAATTTCATTATCTCTACAATTGATATATTGTGCAATTGTTTTTTTAATATCGGAAAGCTCTTTGAAATAATCTTCCCAAAATATATCACCATGGTTGTACATATCATTGAAATATTTTATACCCGCTTCATAGGCTGGCCGACTCAACGGGGAGCCTCCTGCTGCTTTCAGATGAATGTTTTCCTTTAGAGATGGAAAGTTTTCTTCTCGAATTATATCCCAATTATCATCGTTCAAACATTAATCACTCATTATTTGCTTTTAATAACAAAAATCGCAACTTTACTAAAAAGATTCGGAAATATCCTTGATAATATCATTCGTTTATTTGGTACATGAAGTTTCTTGCATATGTGTAGGTTATAGTAATTACTTAATCTTAGAAATTCTTTCACACTCAGGAATAATTGCTTTTTGCCATCAAGAAGTGTTCCTTTTGATTTAGATCGCTTTTCTAAAGATCCAAAAAGAAAGAAATTAAATCTTTTTTTCCAATATGCCATGTTTTCGAAGCTAATGATGCACTTATTTCCCACTCTTAGCATTTCTTGAATTAAATATAGTGGTTTAGATATGTATTCTAGAGTTTGGCTTAAAATAACATAATCGAATGAATTCCTTTGAAATTCCTTCAATCCTTCATTCAAATCTTCTTGAACCACTGAGATTCCCTTTTCTAAACATTTTTTAATCCTTGTAAGAGAAATCTCGATTCCGAAACCCAAAATATCCTTATTGTTAATCAATTCATTTAACAATTGACCATCCCCACATCCTAAATCTAATACTTTACTTTGGGGATCAATGACATTTGCGATAATTTGTAAATCTTTTCTCTTTAACATTTTTTTCAATATAATTTAATATTTTTTAGGAAATTTCTGACAACATCTTTAAGATCTTCGCATTTTATTAAAAAAGAATCATGACCATAATCTATATTAATTTCTACAAAACTAACATTTACGGAATTCGTTTTTAAAGCGTACACAATTTCTTTCGATTGAGATGTTGGATATAACCAGTCGGATGAAAAAGATATAACTAAAAATTTAATATCTTCTAAATTGGAGAAAGTTCTTGAAAAATCTTTTCTTCTGATATCAAAATAATCTATGGCTTTAGTAATGTAAAGATATGTGTTTGCGTCAAACCTTTTAGTAAAAGCCGTTCCTTTGTATTGTAGATAACTTTCAACTCGAAATTCTTCTTCAAATTGGAACACCAATTTTGGATTGTGTTGTAATCGACGCCCAAACTTTTCTCTCATTGAATCTTCACTTAAATAGGTTATGTGACCTATTTGTCTTGCTAACTTCAATCCTCCTACAGGAGGATCGTTCGGATCGTAATTGCCGTCGTTCCATTTTGGATCAGAATATATTGCTTGTCTTTGAACTTCGTTGAACGCAATATTAAAGGTTGTAGCATAAGCAGCTGTAGCCATTGGAATTGCCGATTTGGTTGAACCAGGATAATTTACGACCCAATCTAAAACTAACATCCCGCCCATACTTCCTCCCGTGATACAGTATAATTTTTTGATGCCTAAATGATCGATTAACAATTTGGTGCAATGACAGATGTCACTAATAGTTATTATTGGAAAATCCAGTGCATAGGATTTGCCGGTTTCAGGATTGATAGATGAAGGACCTGTAGATCCATAACAACTACCAAGATTATTCGAACATATAATATAGTATTTATTTGTATCAAATGGAAGGTCAGGTCCAACCATCTCGTCCCACCACCCCCCAATTTTACTTTCACCTTGAAAAACGTGAGAGCTTCCTGATAAAGCGTGAAATATTAATATTGCATTGGATTTTTCTTTATTTAAATTTCCAAATGTTTCATATGCCAATGTAAACTTTGGCAGAGTCTCTCCAGATTCTAATTTTATGGATTTAGTCCATTTCCAATTAAATTTAAAGGAGTAAGGAAAATGAAAAAATTAATTATAACAATAATCGCAATTGCATGTATTTTTGCTATAGGATTGATTTATAGCAATATAGTTAATGCAGAAATGTCTACCC
>JBHLMB010000047.1:0-10356 GCA_048938565.1 Promethearchaeota archaeon
GTATTTGTATCAAGAACAGTCCAACTACATGCGCTTCTCTCATACTAGAAGGATACAGGCCCCCATTCAACGCAACGGTCATCGAGCTTTTGGTGGAGAAGGAAGACGCTATTTGCATCGGTCGCACGAATATGGACGAATTCGCAATGGGTAGTTCGACTGAAAATAGTTGCTATGGCCCATCGAAGAATCCATGGGATTTAGAACGCGTTCCAGGAGGATCGAGTGGAGGATCGGGCGGCGCCATCGCAGCAGGACAAGCAATCTTCGCATTAGGGAGCGATACTGGAGGCAGCGTACGCAGTCCCGCGTCTTATTGTGGCATAGTGGGATTAAAGCCTACCTATGGGAGAGTTTCCCGATATGGGCTCGTGTCCTATGCGAATTCGCTAGAACAAATAGGGCCAATGGCTAAATGCGTGAAGGATTGCGCCTTATTATTGGAAATAATGGCGGGACACGATAATCTAGACTCGACTACCGTAAACCGAAAGGTTGAAAATTATTCAATACTATTAGAGCGTTCCATCGAAAAAAAAACCTTAGGAGTACCAAGAGAATTTTTTGGAGAAGGAGTTGATTCTTTCGTTAAGGATAAAGTGATGGACGCTATCAGCGTATTTAAAGAAAAAGGAGTTAATACGGTTGAAGTATCGTTTCCACACTTAGAATACACCATTCCCACTTATTACTTGATAGCAATGAGCGAGGCCAGCTCTAATCTCGCCCGTTTTGATGGTTTGAGGTTTGGAAAGATGACAGACAACCTCGATGGAGACGTATTTGATGTTTTTAGTAGGACGCGAGGTGAAAAATTCGGTCCTGAAGTCCGGAGACGGATAATGTTAGGTTCCTACGCTCTGTCTGCTGGTTATTACGATATGTTTTACATGAAAGCGCTAAAGGTAAGAACGCTAATCCGAAACGACTTTCAAGATGCCTTTAAAAAATGCGATGCTATTGCGTGTCCTACTATGCCTACTACGGCGTTCAAGCTAGGAGAATTGATAGATGATCCCTTGCAAATGTACTTGATGGACATCTTGACATGTCCAGTAAATTTAGCGGGATTACCTGCCTTGTCCGTTCCGTGTGGATTTGACGCAAAAGGATTGCCAGTAGGTTTTCAGTTGATTGGAAACTACTTTGACGAATCTATGATATTGAATTTGGGCTACAAGCTCGAGCAAGAGCTAAATATATATCGAAAATCTCCCAAAATAACAGGAAAAGATGTATGATGAGCAAATACCAAGATGTCATAATAGGATTAGAAGTTCATGTGCAACTCACATCGCTTGAGACGAAATTATTCTGTAATTGTAGTAGCGATTATCGCGGGAAGGAACCTAACACGCTCGTATGTCCAACTTGCTTGGGTTTACCAGGATCGCTTCCAGTTACCAATAAAAAAGCCATTGAGTTCGCTACATTGTTAGCACTTGCGTTAAAGTGCGACATTAACAAGCACTTTTATTTTTTCAGGAAAAATTACTATTATCCCGACCTTCCTAAGGGATTTCAGATTTCGCAATATAACAAGGCTGGAGGAAAAGCTTTTGCGGACGGTGGAGAGATTAACATAAAAATTAACCAAGAAGAAAAAAAGATTCATCTTAATAGGATTCATTTAGAGGAAGATCCCGCTCGAATTGTTCACGAAGGGAGCATCGTTTCTTCACCACACGCTCTTGTTGATTATAATCGAAGCGGAACCACGCTTATCGAAATCGTTTCCGAACCCGACATACGAAATCCAGCAGAAGCTCGAGATTATCTCAAGCAATTGATTTCCATAATCCAATACACGGGAATTTGCGATCCCAGCCTTGAAGGAGCTTTCAGGGTGGACGCAAATATTTCCATAAAAGGACACGAACGAGCAGAAGTAAAAAACATAAATAGCATTCGGGAGGTCGAAAGCGCACTTGATTACGAGGTCGGTTTACAAAAAAAAAAGATCGGACGGGGAGACACGCTCAAGCAAGAAACCAAGCATTGGGACGGAAAAAAAACCATCCCTCTTAGGAGCAAGGAATTTGAAGCTGATTACAAATATTTTCCTGAGCAAGATTTAGTACCATTTGAGATTGATGACGGTTTCATTGATAAAGTAAGGAAAAGCCTTCCTGAAATGCCAGACCAAAGAAAAGCACGCTACCAAAAACAATTTAATCTTTCTGAATTTGATGCAGGAATTTTAATTTTGGACAAACTCATATCTGATTTTTACGAAGCCGGTGTAAAACTAGATGATTCTTTTGGTCCTGAGGAGTATAAACTTTTCTGCAATTGGTTAATGAACGATATATCTGGATGGTTGAATGAGAACAATAAAAAAATACACGAAACCAAACTTAAACCAAAATTTGTTGTAAACCTGATCAACACCATTAAAAAGGGAAAAATCACTGGAAAAATCGCAAAAACTTTTGTACCAAACATGATGAACGGCGATGATATCGAAACCATCATTAAAAAAACGGGAAAAGAAGCCATATCAGATGAAAAAGAGCTTGAAAAATTGATAGAAGAAGTATTTGCCGAAAATCTAAAAATTGTTGAGGATTGTAGGAAAAACATAAAAGCGAAAAAAGCATTGATTGGACGCGTGATGGGAAAAACGAAGGGGCAAGCAAATCCTCAAAAAACAGAAAAAATCATCGATAGGAAGTTAAAAGATCTGGGTATTGAGTAAATAGAAAATCTGGAAAGATAAAAATTAATCCTTGCTTCTTGGTCTAATATATCCAAAATAAGCTCCAAAGTAGGCCAAGAGCACGCATATCATCCCTATAAAGTAAAAAGGAGAGAAGCCATAAGGAAAAGTGCCAAAGATCAACAACAATCTATCGAGTGATTGGAAGATCAGAATGAGCGATGCAAATAAGCTCATGATCGTCAGTGAAAGAAATCCTTTCTTGAATGTGGGATTATCAACTGCTCGATAATCGCTAAAGCAACGGTTCATGAAAGGAATATTAACTGCGAACATGTAAATAGTAATCAAGAGGAAAGACAAGATTTCTGTTATCGGATCGCCCTTAATGTAAATTACTACCTGAAAAACTATCGTGAATACGCCAAATAGGGCGACAAAGAGCCTTTCATTCCTTTTATAACCTTCCTCAAAGAGTTTCACCCTTAAAACATATGTAAATAGGGTTGCTAAAGCAAGAAATATGAAAGATACTCGGTAATCCACGATTCTCAGAACGAAAAACGATTCAATCGTCAAGGGATCTGACGCCTCTTTATCGTCAACATAATAAAAAATATTCAATAAATCCAAAATCTTGCTCAGCCATGTGAAGATGATTGTTATCAAATAGAAAGTAAATATCACGAATAAAATAAGAGTTAGATTATGTCTTTTCTCGATATATTTATTAAAGATCAAGGCAAGGATAATAGCTGCAACGATAATTATAAACGATTCGTACACGACTCCAATAAATAATAATTCAGATTCGGTCATAGAACTACTATACATGAAATTCTATTTATATGTTAACTTTTTTTCAACGAATAGAAGGTGAATGACCATTCAAAAAAGAGAGAAAAAAAGAGTTATAACAAAGGCGTCAAGGCTTTCACGGCAGCGTTTAACTTCAACTTTACAATGCCTAACTTGGCGTCTATTCCCGAAATGACGACAATGATGTTGTCCTTGATGTTATCGAATAATATTCTTCCTTTTTGGCTTTCTACGATAGCACCGTCAAAGGTTCCTTGTTCCAATTCCTTAGAAGCCCTTTGAGACGCTTTTAATATCAAGGTTACCATTGCGGCAACGCTTTCCTCGTCGATCCATCCAGGTAACGCCCTACCCCTGATAAGTCCGAACTTTTCAATGATTGCGGCCCCGTGGACGCCCTTAATGTTTTTTAACGCGTTTAAAATCTCAGCTATCTTGTCCTGACTCATAATAATTCAACATTGACAAAAAATAATTTTGATATTTATAATGTAAGATCTTATCCTATTTAAGTCTAAAGTGTTTGCGTGCTAGCTTAGTTTTAGAGTTGTTCCTAATACTTTTATGACTGATTGATTGAAGCTGGTGCAAAACTAATCAGAAAAAATAAAAAAAAGATAAATGTAAAAGTATAAAAAATCTGGTAAAGCGACACCCTACTCGTTATATAAAGCTTATGTCGTCGAATTCGGAATCTAAATCGCCCGATTCCTTGGCAATGCCAATATCTCTCACGACTCGATTTAATTCTAGCACGGCATCCCTCACGATATCGCTATTCTTGGCGCCAGTGCATACGATCTTGCCCGTGGAAAATATTAAGAAAACGGTTTTTGGATCTTTCATCCTGTATATCAACCCTGGAAAGACTTCGGGCTCGTACATAACATTCTCCATGACGATCGCCGCCATATTGAGATCGATATTCGTATGCAAGTCCCCGCTCGCCACGATATTTTGAATGGTAATATCTGGATTTGCCACCTTTATTCCCGCCTTCTTTATGTTTTTAATTGCCTTATCGACACCTCGGGCTGCCTCGTCCGCTTTTCTCAGGCCAGTCACCACCATCTTTCCCGTGGAAAATATGAGAAAGGTAGCCTTTGGGTCGTTTATTCTCATGACTAGCCCTGGAAAACGCTCGGGATTGTACTCCGCATCTCCGTGTTTCCGGGCGATCATGTTTAAATCCATTTTTTCCTCTATTTCTACATTTACAGTTGCTACTACATTTTCGATTTTGTAATCTAACTCCTTCTCAAAATCGTATTTCTCAATTTCATTATCCTCTGGTGACATAATTAAGATGATAAGAATGTAATTAGAAAATGCAAATTTTTAATGCAATTTTTTCTGATACATATTTAAATTTATAAAGGCTATTTAAATCTTTTTAAATAACTCAAAATTTTTTTAAATGATTTAAAAAAACTTGCGTGTTGTTTTGAATTTTAGTTTTAATGTAAGAAATAATAACTGAAAAAAATCTTTTTCAACCCTCACTTTGAGTTTATCAAGACCTTGGATAAATATATATAAGTAGGTTAGTATTTTTTATATAGGTAAAATTAGAGTTATTAAAGCTTATTTAGGTTATATATATGAAAGAAGAGGTAGATAAAGCGTATTCCGTATTTAAAGATGCGTTTGACATGTTGAGCGACTTTTTTGAAGAAAAACGGTCTGACACGATCGTGGAAAAGAAAGACAAGCAAAAAATTGCCCTTGCCAAGTTTTCGAAAGGCTTGGTTGGCAAGACAGATTCGATTAATTTTAGACTTTTAATAGGACAGAGAAAGGAGGCGGGGGATTTCATTTACGAAGCCGTGTATTTAAGCGATAAGAAGGACCCAAGAATATTCGCTTACGAGGTCGAAAAGGGTAAGAGTGTAAAAACAGTCTTAACCAATTTCAAGGAAGACGATTGGAACGGCTACAAGAAAAAGGAGAAATTCAAAGATCTCAAAAAATTTCTCGAATATGCCTACAAGGAAGGTATTTATTACGAAGGAAAAAAAGAAAAAAAGGAAGATGCTCTGAACAAGCTGATTAAAGGCTTGAAGAGGTCGCTTGAAGCAATCGAATCCGACGAAAAAGAAAAGGGAAGGGAAGAAACTCCTACGGCCAAGAAAATTGCAAAGATTGTTGCTGTTGCTGCCGTAACTACAATAGTTTCTGTCGTACTCACGCCCGCAATAGGGGTTGTCGCTCAGGAAATAGCAAGCGGCGGACAGCTCACAGGTGGAGTGATCAATCAAGCAGGACAAGCCGCACTTGAAGGTGCAAAAAGTTTAGCAGATCCGTTGAAATTGGCAAAAAAAGCAGTAACTAAAACTGTGACTAAGGGAGCTGATGTTGGAAAATAAACTCTTCAGTTAAATAGGATAAAATTTCAAATAATTATTATCGTCGAAACTATTTTTCCTATTATTTTTTAAAACTGTATTTTTGAGAAATAAAACAAGTGGCTTAGACAACGACAATCCGAAGAACCAAATCCTTTTATGGCGCTTTCGGCCTTTTGAGAAAGTTCTTTAGCTATGAGACACTCTATTTTATGCTTTATAGGAATTAAAATGAGTTTTTGAACGCAAGCATTAGGAGATTCGAGCAGATAATCCACATGCCAGTGTTTATTCTTATTTTCGGGTGGTGAAATGTGCCTTTTTATCCTATTCAATAAAGTCGAGGAACCTTTTTGGCCCATTGCCGAACCCACATACAAGTAATACCCCTTGAAAAACTGAACGAATCCAAGAGAGCCTATTTTGATTTGTGTATCTTTACTTATGTAAATGACCAAGATATAGGTCCCTGGAATTGAGAACGACCTCGAAATAGTTGATAGTTATATCATAAGGCCAGTTTTTGCTTGACCTCGTTTACCATTTTCTTTCCCTGAGAATTAATCTCTTCTAAGATTTCTCGTAAAATGGAGTTCACATCCAAGCTCTTGATTTCACAGGCCACGTATAATATTGATATGATTTCTTGGGCAAGAACACGGAACTTCTTGACATCGTGAATGGGAATCCGAATTCCAAGCGCTTTCACGTCTTGCCGCGTTTCCTTCTCTTGTTGTCGAACCGTAATCAAGATGTCGTTTTTTCGACCTTTCCATTCTTCTGAAATCGCTCTTATTGAGAGACGATAGTCCTTTTTGGGGCTTCCTATTCCCGAAATATCGCTAGAAAAATCGAGCTGTTGAGATGTTCTCAAGGCTTTAAGACCAAACGACCGGTTGATCAAGTTAGACTTGTCCAATTTACGTTTTATATGAGAGATATCGCTGCTTAACTGCTCAACCTTGAGCGAAAGCTTTTGAATGTGCTCTAAAAATAGTTCTTTATCGACAGCTTTATAGTTAGCATCCATCCTTCTAAACACTCTCTAAAAGTACTGTAACCTTTTTTGAAGAATGGTATAATAATCTTGTTATTAAAGCGTTAATCGGATTTGTCTTTCTAATTATTTATGTAATTAGCAAGTAGTTCGGTGATTATCAAATTTTTCTAAGGTTTATTTGGACTTTTCTTAGAATGGATATATAAGGATTTTGCTTGGATAGTGTATCCAATTCTTCGGGTGTAAAATATTTCAGGTAATCTTCTTCCACGAGAAATTGAGTTACTGTCCTGTTGTTTTCTTCCAACCTTAGAGCGATTTCATCTTTAAAAACCCGTTTTGCCTTGGGATCACCTGCTTCGGTTAACTTTTTAAGTAGTGGAAAGGAAAGATTCCTGTGCAATAACCTAGTGTCGTAATCGTGCTCGACCCAAGCTTGTAAGTTTGAACAGTGCCCCCAAAATTCTACTTCGGGTGTTAATCCGATCTCATCTGCCGTGTTCGATTCCAAGTAATGGTCGAGTTTCTCTTCGGCCTCGTCGATTGAATTGATCTGCCTGTAATCCTTCGCCTTTTCTATGGGGATGTTAAGTAACAAATACTTACATTGACTGAAATGAACGCCTTTTATATAAATATTGGTAATATTCCAATCTAATTGAAGTGTCATAAAATCGTTTACTTTGAAAGACTTCAGGGCGTAATTTGAATTATATTTTAGCTTATTTCTCCTATAAGGCGTTCTGTTCAGCGGAATAAAGGGTATCTCTGGAACGGGAAGTGTTTCCAGCCCAAGAATTTTTCGAATGAGGTTTTCAAAGGTTATTTTCACGTTTTCTCCCGTAAGCGAAGATACTTCTACGAAATCAAATATTTGAAAGCGAGAAATAAAATCTAAAATGGCAGTTTTTTGAACGGCTCGATTTTCAGAATCGGCTTTAGTTCCCACGAGTAAGATTGGCAGGTCAGGGTTGATTTTTCGAAACATTTCAACCCACCCCTCGAGAGCGTCAAAAGAAACATACCTTTGGTAATCGAAAGTTAGGATGGCAGCATCGGCACCTTTACACAAGGATTCCTGAAAGAAACGCCAGCGTTTTTGGCCAGCAAAGTCCCAAAAGGCTATTTTTTCGGTTTTTCCATCTATTTCAATGTCTTTAGAAAAAAAATCAACGCCAATGGTTAACGAAGAGGGAGCCCATCTATTTTCCACAAATCTTCTTAATAGAGTTGTTCTCCCTACTCCTCCAGCACCACCTAAGAGGATCTTTTTTACGCTTTTCATTTTTTTCCTGCTTTTCTTTGGATATAAATAGAAATGATAACCCTAATCCTATAATTAGTATTAGATTTTTGAGAATTTAAATGTTATAGTATGATTTTATTATGGCAGACACTTTCTAATTTCCCTTCATTTTTTATTAATTAGTTTTCTAAACAATCGCACTCCCTTAATTTTTAAACATTCGTGCCTTATTTTACGCTTGAATGAAACTTACTGAACGAATCCAATTGAGAAAAACGGAACTGTTATCAAAAATGTGTTACGCCGCTAATAACCTGTACAACTTGGCTAACTATTATGTGCGGCAAGAATTCTTCTATTTCAATGACTGGCTTAGATACGATGACCTTTGGCACGCTCTTAAGGACAAGGACGCCCACAAGGCGTTGCCCTCGCAAACTTCGCAGCAAGTATTAAAGCTCGTGGACAAGAACTGGAAGTCGTTTTTTAAGGCGCTAAAGGAGTACAAGGAGCGCCCAGGACGATTCAGTGGTCGCCCGCGCCCACCTAAATACAAGGAAAAGCGCGGGGAATTCGTCGTTGCGTTCTCCAACCAACAATGCCGCATCAAGGCGGGATTCGTGCACTTTCCGAGGCGAACGCGCTTACCTCCCGTGAAAAATCGCCTTAAGGAAGGGCTAAGACAAGTTAGAATCGTTCCCAGGGATTATTACTATGTGTTCAAGATCATCTACGAGCGAAACGAGACAAGCTTGCACTTGGACGAGAAACGCATCGTCGGGATCGACTTGGGCTTAAACAATGTCGCAACCGTGGTAAATAACGCAGGGTTCAGGCCCGCTGTTATTAAGGGCGGCGCAATCAAGTCGATCAACCAATTCTATAACAAGCAACGAGCCAAGCTCGCAAGCGTCAAGGACAAGCAAGGCATCGGATTTGAGACCAGGCGACTTCAACGACTCGTCCGGAAGCAAAACAACAAGATCCACGACGCCTTTCACAAGATTTCGAGAACAATCGTGAATTATTGCGCGAAGCACGATTTTGGAACGATAGTCAACGAGTACAATGTCACTTGGAAGCAAGGGATTAAAATGGGAAGGAAGAACAACCAGAACTTCTTTCAAGTGCCTTTTCTCAAGCTCGTGAATCAGATCGTCTATAAAGCGGAACTTGTAGGGATCAGGGTCGTCAAGGTGAACGAGGCGTACACTTCCAAGTACAGCTTTCTAGACGGGGAGCCGATTGCAAGACGCTCTCGCTACTTGGGAAGTCGGGTTAGCCGAGGTTTATTTAAAACGAACAAAGGGGCGCTCATCAACGCCGATGTGAATGCCGGCTACAATATCGTGAAAAAAGCGTTCCCGAACGCCATCTTAGCCGACGGGATAGAGGGATTAGGGTTAATCCAGTATTCAATTACCGTTTCCTGAGCGAAGTGGTCTTTTGAATAAAATTTTAATACTATGAATGGAATTTAAAAATAACCTAGCGAAACATTAATTTTATTTTGGACATTTTCTAATTGATATATTGATCTAATTAAATAAAAAGAAAAAAAAGAAGAAAGATCATTACTACGGTTCTTTTAAGTCATTAGATCCAGAATCCTCATCGTGATCCTCTGAATCTATTGTTTCAACCGTTTCGCTGTTGCTTGTTGATAATTCTTCCTCCTTATCAATAAAATCTTCTGTTACTAACTTTATATCCGTGTCCATTGATGTTGTTTCTAAAGCAGCTATTTCGCTCGTTTCGTCTGATTTCAATTCTTGAGATGTCATTGCTTGTTCTCGATTGTATTTTCTAATTTCCCATAATCCTAATAACACGAATAACACGATAAAGAAAAACAACACTGCAATATTTTTTGCTAAATTAATAACGTCCTCGTTTAAAAAATTGATCACATCGAGGAGCGGGATGACCGCCGCTGAATCACCAAAAAGATCCTTCGTGAATCTGAAAAGCAAGTCGTAAGGAAAGTTAACTATGAACTCGTATGAGGCCTTGGAAAAAAGAAGCCAAATGAATACGGTGTCAAGTCCAACGCGCTTTAATTTTTTTGCCAACCGTTCTGCTTGCGTGCCCAATAAAGTGCTAATTGCGTATACTATAATAAATAGATCGGCTAATAATAGCCCAATTTCCGTGAGCAGCGTGGTTTCCGTGTCAGATTCTAAAGAAGATAATCAGAGAAACACTTTTAGTGCGAGGAAAAAAGTGTATCCCGCAGCAAGAATGCAAAAAATTCCATACCACGCATTGAATTTTTTTTTGAACATGT
>JBHLMB010000600.1:0-2610 GCA_048938565.1 Promethearchaeota archaeon
GGGTTGGATGAGCTCATTCTGTGCTTCGCATCAGGAAATATACGATGAGATTCTTATGTCTTACAAGATATGCGAAGATCACGATGTATTGCTTCCTAAATTCGTGTCTTATGGAGGATTTATCTTATCTCACACCTCAAAACCAGTTATCATTGAAGACCAATCAAAAGTCGATTCTTATTTACCGCCTCTTCCAGACGAAAAAGGTTGGCCTCATATCTTTATCGATCCTGAAAGACCAATGATGTTTGGAAACTTGATAATGCCTTCAGGATTTTATTCGGAATTTAGAATGAAAATTCACGACACTATGATCAAGGCCAAGGAAAAAATCAAGAATGCGGCTAAAGAATTTGAAAAAGTTTTTGGCAGGAGTTATGGTAATGGCTTGATAGAAGAATATAAAATGGAAGACGCTGATGTAGGAATGGTCATTTACGGAGATTTAGCACTTCAGATGGAAGAAGCAGTTGATCAAGTAAGAGAAAAGGGATTCAAAGTCGGAATGGTGAAATTAAGGCATTTCAGACCGTTTCCCGTCGAAGATATTGTTGAATCTGCAAAAAAAGTGAGCGTGCTTGGAGTAATGGACCGCGCTACTGCGTTTGGATCTCCCACTGGAGGTCCCGTAAGTAGCGAAGTTAAAACGGCGCTTCATAGTATAAATAGTAAAACAACCATATTACCAATGATTGGCGGTTTAGGAGGAAGAGAAGTCACTCTCGAACAACAAAAAGAACAATTAAAAATTCTAATTTCCATAAAAGAGACGGGAGAATTTCCAAAAGATCTTCTTTATGGTACTCTATGGCATGGTAAATTGGAGGTGGAATGAAAATGGTGAAAATTAAAGATGTATTAGATGATCAAGTCGGGTGTCAGGAATGGTTTCTACCTGGAAATTCGTGTTGTTCCGGATGTGGCTTAGAAATAGCTTTAAGATGGGCAATGAAAGCGCTTGGACCGAACACGACCTTAGTGACTCCCGCGTCTTGTCTTAATGTAGTTATAGGATTATGGCCAAAAACAGCCCCCAATTTCCCATTTACGAATATGGCCTTTGCAGCAGGAGCCTCCGCTGCAACGGGGATTTCTGAAGCTTTTAAAGCAAAAGCACACAGGTTTCCAGGAAAAGTATGGGACGAAATGACCACATTAGTATTCGCAGGAGATGGTGGAACCACGGACATTGGGCTTCAAGCCCTTAGTGGCGCAGCAGAAAGAAATTCCAACATTATTTATACTTGCTACGATAACGAGGCTTACATGAATACGGGAATTCAAAGGTCATCTAGCACGCCTCACGGTGCTAAAACTACGACGACCACGCTTGGTAAAGAAAGATACAAGAAAAATCTACCAGCAATTATGGCGGCTCACGAAATACCATATGTGGCTACTTGTTCGATAAGCGAACCTCTCGACATCTATGAAAAATACAAAAAAGCAAAATCCATTCAGGGTTGCAAGTATATACATATTTTGGCACCTTGTCCCCCAGGATGGAATTATCCAAGTGATAAAACAGTCAGGTTGGCTAGATTAGCAGTAAAAACTGGAGTTTGGCCTTTATACGAAATAGAGAACGGTAAAATGACACTCCATAAGAAAAGCAAACCATTATTAGATCCTTCGAAACGCAAGCCGTTAGTAGAATATCTTTCGCTACAGAAAAGATTTTCAGGAATTTCGGAAAAATCATTGATTGCTTTGCAAAATCGAATCGACCACGATTGGAAAGTTATTGCGAGTAAATTAAAAATTCAAGAAGAAGAAATTTAATTTTTTTTATCTTTTATTTAATTATCATTATTTTAAATATTATTATGGGCCTTCTAATTAGATTTTCTGAGAACATGGAAGAAGAAATCGATATTTTCCTTGATTTAATCTTAGATCATATAATTGAGGGTAAACTTATTGCGTTTCCTACGGATTCCGTGTATGGGATAGGTGGTGACCCATCAAACATTGAGCTCATAAATAGGATTTATGATATAAAACACAGAGAGCATAGTAAGGGTTTTTTATTATTAGTCTCTGATTTCGAGGAGGCGTGTAAGATTGCTGAATTTAACGCCAAAGCGAAAACGATTGCTAAGACATTTTGGCCAGGACAAGTCACACTCATCTTGCGTAAAAAGGAGAAGGCGCCAATACCTCCAGAACTTAATGCTTTTCAAGACACTATTGGTCTTAGAGTCCCTAAAAACGAGATCGTTCTTAAAATTCTTCGTGGATTGAAAAAGCGAGGGAAAATTGGAGCCATCATAGGAACATCAGCAAATTTCTCTAGGGAACCCCCTGCGATTAGTGGGACTGAAGTATCGAAATTATTTATGGGGACGATTGATCTAGTGCTTGATTCAGGAAAGACAATGTCAAAAATACCAACAACTATAGTCGACCTATCAAGCAATATCGAAAAATTTTTACGGATTGGAAGGATTTCAGAGAGGCAAATTAGAAATACCTTAAGTTCAGCAGATTAGGGCAATGGTAAAGAATTTAAAATATGGTGGTCATCAATAAACAAGTTTAACTTGCTCGTTTCAACATCAAGGCACAATGAGCCAAATGCCAAGGCAGAATTATGGTTTTCCATGTTAA
>JBHLMB010000601.1:0-1333 GCA_048938565.1 Promethearchaeota archaeon
GAATCGTGTTTTGAAATATATTCTGGGCTTCTTTCAGCAAGATCGAAGGATCATCCTGGTATCTTGATGAAATATGGGTGATTATTAATTTTTTTGCATTCATCTTTAACGCTGCGTTTGCCGCATCTATTGAAGTTGAATGTTTTTTTTCCAAGGCGACTTGGGCTAAATCTTGAGAAAAAGTTGCTTCATGTATCAACACATCCGAGTTCATCCCGAGACTTATTAAGGAATTACAGGGTGTCGTATCCCCCGAGTATGTTATCTTTCGTCCTGGCCTTTTAGGCCCCACTATACCTTCCTTTTCAGGATCGATGGTTTTACCGTTAAAATTAATTTTTTTACCCTCGTGGAGCCTTTTCCATAAATAATTTTGGGGGATTCCTAATTCCAAGGCCCTTTTTGGATTAAACTTGCCATTTCGTGGTTTTTCAACCAGGGAATACGCATAAGTTAGAACAGAATGTTCAACAACAGCGTAATTTATCAAATATTTATCAGTTTCGAGTATCATATTTCCATTTTCAATCTTTTCTCTCACGACTGGAGTCCATGATTCCAATCCCTTGTAAATTTTTTTTTCTTTTTCAACATAATCAATTTCGATTACCGTAATGGGATATCGAGCGCGTAATCCCACTGTTAAACCGTGAAAAAATAAATAGAAAAAGATATTTTTAGGACCTATAATAGTCAAAGGAGCGGTTCTTTCTATTAGATTAAATCGAAAAAGCAAACCTGGAAGTCCGTTTATGTGATCTCCATGAAAATGAGAAATAAGTATTTTTAGTGGTTTATTAAGTTTTAGTCCAGCTTCTATAAAACGTCGCTGTACATCCTCCCCACAATCAAACAACACTGTTTCGGGGACCCTCTCTATTCTCAAGGCTATCGAAGAGAGGTTTCTATTTTTAATAGGTATCGCTGCGCTAGACCCAAGTATGATAAGCTCCATAACTTTCAACGAGTTTCATTATTTCTTAGGTGCAAAATTTCCTGTCTTTGTTGAGAATTTTCTTTCTTCAGATCATCAATAATTCCTGATAATTCTCTCAATCGCAATGCAACTGGGGCTTTATATGAGAAGCCCCCTTTTTCGTCCTTTATTGTTGTGTTTTTAGCTTTATTTGTCAGAGAGATTATTCGCTTTTCCTTTACATCCAATATACGCTCCTGTTCATTAATTTTTTTTTTTAGGGATTTATTTTTTTCTTTTTCTTCCTTTAACTCGCCTTTTAACTTCATGAGCGTTTTGAAGTCTACGATTTCCTCTTTTAAGACTTTTTCTTCATTCAATACTTTAATTTTTTCTTGAAGCGTGGTTATTTGAGCC
>JBHLMB010000601.1:1343-2610 GCA_048938565.1 Promethearchaeota archaeon
CTCTACCGTGAGTGTTGAGATGAGATTAGTAGTAGATTCACCTTTACGAGAATCTTTAGCATCTAAGGCTTGTTTTAAACTTATAATTTGAGCCTTAAGTTCTTCAACTTCATAGTTTTCCTGCGTTTTTTCTACTTGCGTGGTTTTTTCGTATTCATCTAATTTCCTCTTATATGCTTCTAATTGGAGTCGAGTTTTGTTCAATTTTTCTTGAAGTTCAATATTCAAGTCCTTCGTAAAAGAAGGAGTTTTTGGTATGGGTGTTGGTGTCTGTTCCATTGTCTTAATTTTTTCATATAATTCCGTGATCTTTGTCTGTAATAATTCTATCTCGTTATCTTTCTGATTTATTATTTTATCGTATTTTTTAGTAAGATCCTTTTCATTGGCTAATTTTTTATTTTCAGCACGCAGTTTAGCGATTGTTGCTTGCAAGTCTTCAACAAGCGAGTTCAAGGGTTTTTGTTTTCTTACTATAGGAATAACTGTTGATTGCGAGTTTTTCGTGTGTTTCTCAAGCTCTTGCTGTAATTTTATTTTTTCTTTTCTTAAAAAACCCAATTTATCCTTAAGTTCCCTATTTTCTTTTTCTTTTAATTCGAGGTTAATGGCGATTTGGGATTTCAACGCTTTCATCGTTGCTTTTTTTGATCCTTTTGAAGATTGTAATTCTGAAATGATAGCGTCTTTTTCCAGTATTTCCTCTTGTAATCTCTCAAGATCATCGTATAAATCGTGATTTTCTTGCTCTAAATCCGCAATTCTCTTTTCCAAATCCTCGATCATTGAAACATTGCCTCATAATAAAAATCGTTGTTCCTATAGTGCATTTAAAAAATTCTACATTATAAATGTTGACGTGTATAAGATTATTAAAATTTTCAATACACTTCGAAATCTTTAATGGACATCTGATTTATTTTTCTTACGATAGGGACAACAACAAAATAACCAAGTAATAAGGCAGAACTACCCAAGACAAGCATTATAAGTAAAGGAACATGGATTGATGGAAGACGGGCATTATCAAGCAAGAATACAGAGTTCAAGATCATTCCTATCGATAGGCTTAGCAAGAGTGATGGAATCAAGACGAAAAAGATCTCTAAAAACAACATTCTTCTTGTATGCTTGTTTCTCATCCCAATGGCTCTCATCACATAGATATCTTTTGATTTTTCCACCAATCCCCCCTTTTGAAAGTTGTAAAGGGAGAAAAGCCCAATGAATGCAAGTGCTACAATAAAGACGAGAGGATAGAGCGAAG
>JBHLMB010000602.1:0-2608 GCA_048938565.1 Promethearchaeota archaeon
ATACCTAATGTTTGCCATGTTGACTTTTCAGGTAATGCACGAATTAGGTGCATTAAATGTTCAGGTGTATTGAATAATCCTCCGATTCCTAAGACAAAATCAAAGTGAAGAGGATAATTGAAGATATCTTCTTCAGCACAATGTTTTGCATCTTTTATCGCACGAGGTATAGCCACTTCAATCTCTGGGATAATATCTCGTTCCCGCATTCCCTTAGCAAATCTCTCCATATAAGACCGAGGCCAATTGAAGGCTGCTTTGGGAAATCCAGGAAGAGGAAGCCGTACTTTCCCCTCTCTTCCTATCGCTATGGTGATCATATCCGGTTTAGGTTTTATTTCCAATAATTTTAATCTATCATCCGGAGTAGCTCGAGTTCCAACTCCTATTCCAAATCCTATTTGTATGATCATCCCGTCACATTTTTCCTTTATCCTTTCGATTACATCACGATAAATATTTATGTCCTTGGTTGGTTTACCAGCTCTATCCCTAACATGTAAATGAACTACGGATGCCCCTGCTTGGTAGCATTCATATACTTGATCAGCAATTTCTTCGGGTTGCTCTGGTAAATTTGGATTTGTTTCTTTACCATGAATCCCGCCAACTGGAGCAACATTTATTACTAATTTTCCTATTTTATTTAGATTGATTTTCATAATTTGTTTTTCTTATTTAATCCTTTATTCAAAATATTTTATTTCTCTAAAAAAATTAATTAAGTTTCAATATTTGTTTCAAGTTTTTAATGGGTATTTCTATTAAATCAATTTTTTTATTAGTGAACTTTGTAAATTTTTTAGATTTAGAAAAAAATTTGGAATTTTTTTATAGGTTCTGATATCCTATTTTAAAACATAATTTTATTTATTTATAGAGTTATATTATTTTAAACAACAATCATTTATCTGATAAAGAAGACAATAAAAAAAAGCAAAATGTCGGAAAAGCATAAGAAGCCAGAATCTAGCAAAAAAACGAGGGACGTTGATAATGATTTAGAAAATGATATAAAGATACCTAAAGAAGAAGAACAAGAAGAAAAAATTAGTAAACCTGTAATTATTAAAGCAGAGGCTTATAAAACAATAATTTTATATGCAAGTCGCTATGCAAATAACTCAATTCCTCCTGAAGAATGGAAAGAAATTTATGGAATTTTAATTGGATATACTGATGATGATTTTATATACGTTGAAAAAGCTGAGGCTTTAACCTTTGGACATTCTACTGATGTTCAATTAGACAATAAACATTATGTATTTATAGCTGAAATTGAAGATAAAATATATGAGGAAGGTAAAGGGCGTTATATAGTTGGCTGGTTTCATTCACATCCAGGATTAGGTCTTTTTTTTTCATATATTGATCTTATTAATCAAATAGGATTTCAAGGAAAAAATAAAGATGCAATAGGTCTTGTTTTTGATCATACTCTTTTAGGAAAAAAGAAAAAAGAAAAAATTGGAGAAAATTATTTAACTAAATATGACACTGGGTTTGAAATTTACAGAATTACTGATATAGAGATGGATAGAGAATCTAAACATTTCGAAAATAATTATCATAAAGTGGATTATATTATAGATGGCCTCAATAAATTCTTTTTTGCAAATGTATTATCAGAGCTTTCAGCTTTAGTATCGGCTGGAAAACCATTACAAGTCGCATATGGTGAGGAATATGAACTTGAATCTTCATATAAAGAACCTTCAGAGGTTATACAAAAACCCCAAAATAAAGAATCCACAAATGAAAATATCGATAACATTTCAGAGGGAATATTAGAAGAAATTCCCATATATGAAGATATTAAATTTGATGTAGACGATTTTTTTTATGATGATTTAAGCAAACATGTAAAAGAAACGGCAAAACTTAAGGAAACCGCCGAACAATCAATATATGAAGGTAATTTGGCTTTTAAAAATAAGAATGCTTTTATGGGGGTTGAAAAATACAGTGAAGGAATCAAAATATATAAAAAGCTTAAAGATTACGATCGAGTTCTAGAATTACTTAAAATTTTATCAGAACAATGTGTTATATCGAATCATCAAAAATTAGCGGAAGATTTTGCGGAAGAATTATATGATCTATCTGTTAAACGGGATCATCTATTTTATAGAGGGATCGCTAATTATTTAATTGGATCTCTGATGCTTAAAAAAAAAAATCAAATGCTCCTTGAAGATGCATTAATAAAAATTCAAGATGCAGCAATAGATTATGGAAAAGTAGGTGATTTTGCCGGAGCAGGGCTTTGTTTTAATAAAATCGGAATAATTTATCAAACAAGATTAAATCAACCCTATAATGCTGCACTTCATTATGAAGAAGCAATAAGAAACCTAAATAAGGCAATTTTAAAAGGTCATCCTTTAAGAAAATCTTTATGGAGCAAACCCGAATCACTCTCTCAAAAAATTTTAGAGATTAAGGATATAGTTGAAGAATTAATTTCGAAGATTGAAGATTTAGAGGAAAAAGAAAAAATTAAAAAAGATCTTAATTCAATCCAATTTAATTTTTAATGCTAAACTAAAAGCTAAATTTTTTTTTTGTATTCTTAAAAAGGTAAAAATTAAATTTCAAAATTAATTAT
>JBHLMB010000603.1:0-2606 GCA_048938565.1 Promethearchaeota archaeon
TAGTTCAGAGAGATAATTCAAAAGATTTTCTTTATTTGTATTTTCTATTGTAACATTAAACAAACACATTTGATTTGAGCGCGTCAATTATTATACAACTCCTTTGTTATTTTTTTTATTAATTAAATATTTAGTTTTTTTTAATCTTACAAAACTCTCTCTCTCTAGTTCTTCCAAGATCTTGCGTATTTTTTTTACATCCATTTGTAATTCTGGAATGATAATGTTTTCCAATCCATTTATTCTCCTGTCTATTTTTTTAAAATCAAAAGCGTATTTAATCATTAGATCTTCTTTCTCAGCAAGAAATATCATCGTTTCAAAAAATATTTTTAAAAGTATAATTAATTCATCTAAATACTGGCTAGTATTATCAAAAGAATATGCAGGAAGTTTTTCTTGTTGAATTAATTTATATTTCATTCTTGTTAATGATACGCCAAGTTCTTTCACAATACCAACATTCACGCGAGGTTTATATTGAATAGTGCTTATTTGGCTTATTAAATTTAAATTATTTTTACCCATTTCTTTATAAGTTTGGTTTAATTTTAACATAATTTCTCTGAACAAACTAAAAAAATCAGATCTTAACTTTTTATACTTCTCGAAGTTATTTTTAATTTGCATTATTAAGAGCTCTCTTTTAAATTCTAAGAAATTCTTTCCTCTCAAGGCGAACTGTAGTTTTTTTCTGAGATTTATCAAGTTTGTTTTTGTTGGCTTGGTTTCTCGGAAACTCATTTTATTAGATTCTCCTTATAATATTTATCTATTAAATTTTGGTGGATTCTAAATAATTGGTGTTGTGGTAGAACAGATAATATTTTCCAAGCATAATTTAAAGTAGTTGAGATTTCGCGATTTTCCTTTTCTCCTTGATTTAAAAATCTTTCTTCAAATAAAGTTCCAAAACGAATCAATGATTTTTGTTCTTGGTTCAAACCATCCTCTCCTACAATTGATATAAGATCCTTAACTTCTAATGCGCTTGAATAAGACGCAAGCAATTGGGAACTAATATCTGCGTGATCCTCCCGAGTGGTTTTTTTTCCAATAGCATCTTTCATTAATCTTGATATAGACGATAAAACTTCGAAAGGTGGATAGATCCCCTTTTTGAATAAATTTCGATCAAGCACGAGTTGCCCTTCTGTAATATATCCTGCAGTATCGGCTATAGGATGAGAGATATCATCATTTGGCATTGTTAGAATAGGTATCTGAGTAATAGTCCCTTTTTTTCCCTTGATCTTTCCCGTCCTTTCAAAAAGCGAAGCAAAATCAGAATAGAGGTATCCTGGATACCCTTTTCTACTTGGAATTTCCTCCTTAGCCGAGCTTAACTCTCTTAAGGCTTCAGCGTAATTAGTCATATCAGTTAATATTACTAAGACATGTATATTTTTTTCAAAAGCAAAATATTCTGCCGCAGTTAGTGCAACCCTTGGAACGATTAATCGCTCCATAATGCTATCATCAGCAAAATTTATGAATGAAATTATATTTTCCCTATTCCCACTCTTTTTAAACTGATCCAAAAAATAAGTAAATTCGTCTTTAATAATTCCTATTCCGCAAAAAACAATAAGAAAGGGTTCTTCAGTTAATACTTTAGATTGTGATACGATTTGTGCCGCTAGTTTGTTATGAGGCAATCCTTGACCGCTAAAAATAGGTAATTTTTGACCTCTAATTAGCGTAAATAGTCCATCTATAACTGAAATACCTGTCTGAATTACATCAAAAGGATATTCTCGAGCAAAAGGATTTATCGGTGAACCATTTATGTCTTTCTCAACTTCAGTTACTATATCTAAATCTAAAATTTCCTTTGTTTCCACATCAATTGGTTTCCCAAATGAATTAAATGTTTTTCCGAACATATCTTTTGAAATTTCAATTTTAAACATATCTTTTGTAAATTTTATTTTAGAATTTTTTGAGGATAATCCTGATGTATTTTCAAATACTTCAATTACGATAAAATTTTGATTAATTTTTATAACTTGTCCATTTCTGAGTTGTCCGTTGTCTGTTTGGATTACAACACGTTCTCCGTAATATACATCGTGTCTATTTTTTAAAAAAATCAACGGACCAATAATTTGCTCAATTCTATTATAAAAAACGCTCACGGCTTCCCCCAAACATTGATTTCAAATAATTTATTTCTTTTATTAGTTTATTCTTAATTTCTATCACTTTTTCATACTCATCGTTTGAAATCGATTGGCTAATCCTCAAAATGTCATTGAGAACCTCTAATTTAGAAATATCTTCAATGACAAATCCTTCATTTATAAGCTCTTTACACTCTTTATAGAAAAGAAGAATAAGCTTAATATGACATATTAGTTTTTCGACTTGAGTAAAACAATCGATATTATCAAAAGCACTTTGAATTAAAAAACTGTTTCTAATCAAGCTAGCAACTAATAATATTAATTGTTGGTCTTCAGGTAAATTTTCTTTACCAATAAGCTGAGTAATGTTTTTTAATTCGCTTTCTTTGGACAAAAGCTGATTTACTTGAATTCGACAATCATTCCAAGTCATTCCTTTAAGCTCCTCCCATTCTATATCCCTTTCATTCCACCATTTTA
>JBHLMB010000604.1:0-2602 GCA_048938565.1 Promethearchaeota archaeon
ACGGCATGGGTTTTAATGTTATATCTAATTAATTCTAATCCAGCCGTTTTCACCATTCCAAGCATCCCAGATTTTGCCGCAGAATAATTTATTTGCCCGATATTTCCTTCAGCAGCTTGACTACTAATTGTAATAACTCTCCTATCTGGATATTGTTCAATTGTATCTTTTGGATTTTCCCTACAATAATCAATCCATCTCTTAGTACACGCCTGTAAAACTAAGAAAAATCCCTTAAGATGGGTGTTAATAACATTATCCCATATTGCTTCTGGAAGCTTGTGAATCATTCCGTCTTGAAGGATACCCGCAGAGTGTATCAAGAAGTCCACGGTGTTATATTTTTCAAAAACGGTTTGAACGCTTTGTTCCACATCGGTACTTTTTCTTACATCGCATTCAACAAATAGAACTTCCCCCCCATCGTTTTTAATTTCTTTTTCTACTCGAGTACCGTTTTTCTTGTCAAAATCAAGTATTGCAACACTTGCACCTTCTTTAGCAAAATCTTTTGCTGTTTCTTCTCCCAAACCAGATGCGCCACCCGTTATGAGAGCTACTTTTCCTTTAAATCTAGTCATTAAATTTACCTTAATATTAATCTATACATTTTTGATATTTTTTTTCGTTAAAATTATTTATGCATTAGGTATAATTCGAAATTCAATATTCCTTCGAGTTTATGAATTGGTAAAAAAGTTAGCGAATGGCTTGAAGCTCCTATCCCTTTTTTGAATCAATTATGAAACGCTATAAATAAAAAAAGAATAGTAATGGAATGTTATATGGTATTTGAACGATACATTATTGTGGAGGAATAAAATTATGGCTCAAAAATGAACATTCCACTACGTGAGGACGATTATTCTCGTCTGATCATAATATGTTTTTTCAAATATAAAAAGGTTTGGGTAAAATTTAGGGACGCTCTATTTGATTATTCCGTAAAATAGTATGCTACAATATTATATCAGGTAAATTATGCTTAGATTTTTCGCATCCTTCTAAACTCTACAAATATAAGCGAAAAGAATTTAAGAGTTTAATTTAAAAAAAAAAATTTTCTCCAATTTCATGATTTAAAAACTATTCTGTTTGCAGGATATTATCCAAATCTCAAAAAAAAATCAGTTCAAAAAACTTCAAACCAAACCTATGGGTGATTTTTTCATAAAATTAAAGAGCAAAAAATCAATTAAATCACGATTCTAAGAAGATTTCCCTTATTGTAAAAACTAAATATATATAAATTTTTAAAAAAGAACTTATAATAAATTATACTGAAATAATTATTTGAATAGGAGATTTTCAATGGAAAAAAGCGATTTTGGATTATTAGAGGGAGAAGAAATTCTATGGAAAAATATTAAACAAAAAGATCTAGTTCGAGAATCTTTCATCGAAATACTAATTGGGATTATCCTAATCGCCCTCATATCTATTGGTGGAAATATCCTTTTTTACATGTTTTTTTCCAATACTTTTGATGCTCTTATCCCCCTAATCGTTTTTCCCATAGGCATATCTATAATATTTAGTAAACTCTTAATTTATCCCGGAATGCAGAAATATCTTGAAATTAGTAAAAATCTTGGTCTCAAATATAAAGAATTACGATATTATAATGAGAAAACACTAGTTACAAATAAAAGAATAATTAGGAAATCATACGATGCTTATAAAATCGATTATTCTCAAAATCCAATATCTGATTTAGATAGTTTTAAATTATACAAAGATCTTGTTTACATTAATTTAACTTCTATTGGTGTTGTCTACACGGAGTTTGCTGGAGAAGAATGGCAAATAGGATTTAAATTTAACGAAGCAGAGAAGGAATTCGTTCCATTGTTATTATTGGTTCCATCAGACAAGTATGTGGGGTTAATCGATGTATTAGAAAAGCATATACCGTTAAAAAGAAAAAATCATATGAGTAATGATACTATAATTTTTTATAAGAATTGATTATCTCTACTCCTAAAATCCATTTACCTTGACTCTATAGGATAAAATACTAGTAAATTAAATTCAATCAAATGGAAATTCTTTCATTGCGATTCTTAAAAATTCGCTATAGGCTATTGCGTCTTGTAAATTTCCTTCAATCTGTATATTTCCACTTACATAAGCATGATGAATCCGTTCGATCCGTTTTAGTGATTCATTAGAATTCTTTTTACTAGTTTCTAAATTACCCCAAGTTGTGACTGTAGCCTTCATTTTCACATTCGCATCTCTTGACTCTCCTTCCGCATATTCTACTTTACCTTCCCCAATTTTTACCCAAAATTTATAATCTACATCAGTCATAACAAATTGAATCGTCTTTAGAGTCATGTTTTCTAATTCTTCTTTTACATCTTTATTTTCTTCTCCTATCTGTTTCACATATTCCACTATTTTAAGCATATAAGAAGGTTGAAATTCCTCCTTTGTTCGCATTTCCTTTATATCTTCAATTAAATTCTTATCAACCATATTTTACCTCCCTTGTTTTTTTAAAAATATATGTTCGATTTAAAATATATTATAACTTCCTCGAATATTAATATATCTAAAAAAGAATAGTTTATAATTCTATCGAAAATTCAATAATATT
>JBHLMB010000605.1:0-2596 GCA_048938565.1 Promethearchaeota archaeon
GAGAATTTAATTGAAGAATTTGTACATGAAAAAGCAACAGAAAGTGAAGATTATATAGAAGTTGATGCCTGTGGATTATCTTGCCCAGGACCTTTAAATGCGATGATTAAAGGCATTGAATCCTTACCAGAAAATAAAAAATTAAAAGTTTATGCCACGGATCCAGGATTTAAATCCAGCGTTGAAGCTTATGTTAAATTAAACAACGCAGTAAAGTTAATCCACCTCGGAAAAGAAAGAGGAATGCTAGCAGCCACACTAGAAAGAACTCAACCTGTTGAAATAGTTACTCCTGTTAAGAAAAAAACAAGAAAAGAGCTTCGATCTCCTGATGCTCCTCCTGTTTCGACTATTAGTGTTGATGAGCTTTATGAACGGCTTGGAACAGATGATAAACCCGCTCTTATGATTGATGTTCGAACACCTCAAGAATATAATAGTCCACAGGGCCATGTTAAAAACGCAAAACTTATTCCATTAGGAGAACTACTAAATAATCCAGGTATTATTGAAGAATATAAAGAGGAGGAAATAATAGCAATCTGTCACTCTGGTTCTCGTTCAATGATGGCTGCTCAAATTTTAGCACAAGCAGGATTTAAAGATATTCGTAATTTAACTGGAGGAATGATGATGTGGCACAGAAAAGGATACCCCATTGAAATCGAAAAAATTGGCATGACAGAAACTTATTATTAATTTTACTCCATTTTAATTTTTTCTTTAAATTATAAGTATAAAAGTTTTAAAATAGGCGAAATGTTATTAAACCAAAAATATTCATATATTACGAATTTCCAATACAAAAATTAGAGGTTAAAAATTATTATGAAAGAAACACCTAAAAAATTATATACTGCATATGTGGGGGAATCTCAAGCCCGAAATAGATATAACTATTTTGCTAAACAAGCAAAAAAAGATGGTTATGTGCTAATTTCAAAGATTTTTGATGAAACATCAGATCAAGAAAAGGAACATGGAAGTTGGTTCTATAAAATGCTCCAACAATTCAAGAAGGAAGAGAAATTTGATGAAATGAAAGTACTTCCTGATGCTGAATTTCCTACAACCCTAGGCAATACAATTGAAAATCTAAAATCTGCTATTGCAGGGGAAAACATGGAATGGCAAACCCTATATCCTGATATAGTTGAAACTGCTGAAAAAGAAGGATATCCTGACATTGCTAAAAGAGTACGGGCAATTATTCAAGCTGAAAAACATCATTCAGAACGATATGGGAAACTCCTTAAATTAGTAGGTGATGATGCATTTTTCAAGCGTGGTAAGAAAATCGTATGGGTTTGTATGGAATGTGGTTACGAAGTTGAAATGGATGAATTACCAAAAGACTTCAAATGTCCATCTTGTGATCATCCACGTGAGTACTACAGAAAGAAATGCGAAGATTTCTAGGAAAAATTTGAATTTTTAATTTAAAACAAAAATCATTAAATAGTAAGTTAAAAGATTTAAAGTACAGTATTAAAACAAGTGAATTAAGTATGAAACAAAAAGAAATATATAGATGTAGCATTTGTGGAAAAGTAATGGAAATTTTAAATCCCGCTTCTCTTCAAACCGTTTGTTGTGAAGAACCAATGAAATTAATGGAAGAACAGACTAAAGATTGGAAAACAGAAAAACATGTTCCTAAAATTACGGTTGATGGTAATAAGGTCATTGTTGATGTAGGGATTTCAATGGGAACTCCTCATCCAATGACTGAAGAGCATTATATAATGTGGATTGAGATAATTTGCAAAGACGGATGCTACGAAAGAAGATTCTTAAAGCCTGGTACGGAACCAAAAGCAACTTTTACTGTTGCTAATCCAGAAGGTCTTTGGGCTCGGGAATATTGTAATATACACTTTTTATGGAAAAGTTAAAAGTGTAATTAATCAATTATCTTTTTTTTTATTTTTTTAATTTAAAACAATGAAATTTTAAGTAGTTATAATGTAATTTTTAATATTATATAGAATAGAATATTTATTTTGAAAAGAGAATATGAACTTCTTATTACAATTATTTGTAATTTTCTGTTTTATAATAGTTATTATTGCTCTTTTTCGAGAGAAAACAGATTTTTTAGCATATAGTATTTTAGCAATGTTAGCTGCTTCTACTGCTACATATCTTTTCTCACCATTTCCAATCACTCTCGAAGATTTTTTTCAAGCAATAGATTGGACGGTAATTTTTTTCTTAATCTCGATGTTTACAATTGTAGCAATTTTAGAGGATAAACGTATTTTTAATGAAATTGCTTTACGTATTACAAAAAAATTCAGCACTAATACACGACAGTTTTTTTGGGTGATATGTTTAATTTCGACTATTAGTGCTTCCTTTATTGAAGATATTTCCGTTGCTGTTATTTTTATTCCAATGATAATAAGCACTTCAGAAAAATTAAAGATAAATCCTACCCCTATATTAATGGGAATGACAATATGCATTAATCTAGCCGCTACTTTGACTCCATTTGGATCAGCTCAAAATATTTTAATTGCAGATAAATTTGAACTAACATCGACTTGGTTTTTCCTTAATTTAGGACTATATTTTATTTTTGGGGTTTTTATTA
>JBHLMB010000606.1:0-2594 GCA_048938565.1 Promethearchaeota archaeon
TTTGGATTACCGTACGCTTGAATCCCGATCTGTTTCGTGAGCTGTTCTAGCTGGTCGTACGCCCCAGGACGCCACGTGTCTGTCGTGAGGGCTGCCACCTTGAAACCCTTACTATGAAAATGATAACAAAGCTTCCCAACCGTCGTGGTTTTTCCTGAACCTTGGATTCCAACGAGCAAGATCACATTCTTCTTGCCCGGCTTGATCCTTATGGGTGCTTTTTTACCGCCCAAAACCCTAATCAGCTCGTCGTGAACCAGCGTGATGATAAAATCCCTGCGCTTGGCTCTTTGTAGCTTGGTGTTCATTGCTGCTTTTTTAATGTTCTCAGTCATTTCGAACACGAGCTCCACCTTGACATCTGCGGAAAGCATTGCCCTTTGAAGGTCTTGAATCAATGCATTTATAGCTTCCTTATCAATTGAAGGTCGTCCTCTTAATTTTCTTATTATGTCTTCAAGCTTTCTACCGAGTTCCTTCATTTCAGTTCATTGCAAAATTCTGTTGATTATAGAAAATTCATCGTTTTTACTTGTTAATTATAATGTGTTATCAAATTTAAAAAATGACTAAATATTTCTCAAACAAGGAAATTTATCACTTGTTAAAATTAATTAGCAAGAAATAAATTTTAGGTATAATATATATTGTTATAAACAATATTAAAGTATGATAGGTGAGAAAGCTTTTTCAATTAGAAGAGTCGAAGTCCAGAAATTAAAAACTGGACAATACATAATGGTTGACAACGAACCTTGCGTGATAAAGTCTACCGAAAGGTCAAAAAGTGGTAAACATGGCCACGCTAAAGTAAGGATCGTTTGTGTTGGAGTATTTGATGGTAATAAAAGGTCCCTTACGATTCCTTCGGGACACTTGACGGAGGTTCCTGAGATATTAAAAGGAACGGCTCAAATCAATTTTATCGAACAAAATTCAATAAATATAATGAATTTGGAATCATACGAATCCGTCGATGTAGAATGGCCAACAGAAGAAGATTTAATAAATAAACTTAAGGAATTACAAGCTGATCCAGCGAAATTATCATCTGCTCAAGTTGAAATATGGGAAATTTCTGGTAAGACACTTATCAATCGAGTCATTATAAATTAAATACTTCTAAATTTTTTTTTAAATCCAAACGAATAATTAAGTTAACAAGACTTAAACCAAAAAGTTTTGATTTTTATGAAAGAAAAATCAATTGCCTTAGCTTGTAGAATGGACTCTGAAAAGGCATTTGCTCTGACTAAAAAAATTTTTGATTACTTGATCAAAAAAAAAGCTCAAGTTGTATATTTAGAAACCCGTATTGCACAGAAAATACTACCTACAAGTGGAATGGACTTAAATGAAATGACTTCAGAGAACACAAAGTTCATTCTTTCAATTGGTGGCGATGGGACGCTATTGAGAGTTGCAGGGAGTTTAAATCAGAAGGCTCCTCCTCCAATTCTAGGGGTGAATATTGGTTCTATTGGATTTTTAGACGAATCTAACGATCAGATGGTTTATAACGATATTGAAAAAATATTGAAAGGAGAATACACAATAGAAACGTGTTCTCAAATATCAACCTATATAGTGGATGATAAAAAGGAAGAGATCAAGCTCGGCAACTCGTTGAATGAAGTGTTGGTAGTTTCTTCTAAGAATTCAAAGGTTCTTCAAGTTGCTATTAAAATTAATGGAGTCTATCTCAATAGAAGTTATTTAGATGGAGTAATTGTATCAACATCAACTGGTTCTACTGCTTATAACCTAAGTGCAGGGGGTGCAATTGTCCATCCTTCCTTGAATATAATGCAAATATTGCCATTGAATCCCTATGCTGGTTCGGGTCTAAAACCAATTGTTGTTCCAATTAATAGCGTTGTAGATATAAAACTCATTAGACCGCGTTTAAACGGAAGGATACTTCTTGACGGACGAAGAATTTTTAAAGAAATTCAACCAAACACATTAATCAGGATTCGAAAATCCAATTCAACCGTAAAATTTATTCGATTTGATGATAGCTATTATAGAAGGTTAAGAAAGAAGATCATTGGATCCTTGGCCATACCTCACGATGATAGCCCTGAAGAGTAATGAAGATGAAAAAGGATAAATTCATTTTAATTTTTGATACGAATATTTTTCTTTTAGGAATTGACTTTAACCTAATTAAAGGAACAATCTATACGACTCCAGGTGTGATTGAGGAAATAAAAGTAGCAAAATATGCTGAAAAGAATAGGACAATAATGCAGAGGATTGATGTGGCAAGAGAGAGAAAAAAGCTGATAGTGAGGAGTCCTTCAAAGAACATTTTAAATCAAGTTGAAGAAACCTCAAAAATGACAGGTGATAGACACTCTATATCAATGACTGATAAGGAAGTAATTTCACTTGCATTAGAACTTATGGAGGCAAAAAAAGAGCGAGTTATAGTTTATACGAATGATTATTCAATGGAAAATATTTGTGCAGAACTTGGATTAGAATTCTCTCCAGTTGGAAAGAAAGGTATAACGGAAAAAATAATTTGGGAAATTTATTGTCCTTTTTGCCGGAAAAAAAGCCCTTCAACTCAATTAGATACTGTATGT
>JBHLMB010000607.1:0-2594 GCA_048938565.1 Promethearchaeota archaeon
GTGTTAAAATAGAATGAATCGTTATTTTCTTCGTTGTAATAATAACCTGTAAAAGCTCCATCTACTTTTATACTAGCAAGAAAATTCTTACCTGGTAATGCTTGAATGTCCTCTTCCCTTCTTGTCAGAAAGCGCTGGGTTACGTGTTTCCTATAAAAATCAATTTTTTGAGCCACATCTGGATAGGGCAAGCTTTCTGGCTTTCCTCTTATATAGCCGTGAAATGATTGTTCTATTTTATCTTTAGCTAATTCCATTTTTAGTTCATTCCAATTTCATTATTTCTTTGGTATTTTTAATTCTTGATCTGATATGTGAAGAATGAGACAATAGGCGTCGTCCTTAACGCGACCTTCTAAGAACGCCCTTGGAAACTTTCTTCCGCCATCGTATAATACTAAGGGTTCCTTTTTCTTCGTATCGGAATTATATGCTTCGACGAGAGCGAATTTACCGGCTAAAAACAATTTTTTAGCGATATCAAACAAGAACTTGTAGGAAGCTCCGTCGTAATGTGTAATAAAATAACTTTTCCTGAACACATAACTCAATAATAATTCTTTTAGTTCGAATAATTCCTCCGTAATCTTTACGGGCAAGGTACCGTGAATGTTTCCAGTTGATCGTTCGTGAGGACGTTCCTGCTTCTTACCATCAGGCCTAGTGATTACATCAAATGATTTAAAGTTATACACGGGATCGTAATTAACTTTCACGGATATCCTAGAAGTTGATTTAATATATCTACCTGCAGCGTTCAAATCCAGGTCTACGTCATCGTCCTTGAGCATTGTCGCAAGATCAGTCTCTTCCAATAATTTTTCGTTACTCTTATCTCTGTCAAATATTAAATATCGCTTATTCTCGACCTTTTTACCATCAGGAGACAAGCGAAAGTATTTCTTAGCACCGTGTGTGGGAATTAATTCTAGGTTCTTTGCGTCTATCTTTTCATGAGCCAAATATATTTTCATTTCTTATATCACCTCACCAAACATCAAATTCGGTTTCTTCTTCCTCTTCTTCTTCGTAGTATAATATTTCTTGGGGTTTTAACATAACTGGAGCAACATATATTCCTACAGCAACCAACAAGACATTATCTTTAGGAAAAAGAATGGCGTCTTTTGGTTCGAATGTGTCATAATAAGCATATGTGAATTTATAAAGCTTGTCTTCTTCCAATAACTTTTCGCATTTGGACTTAAGTCCTTCGAGGTTATCGGATTCTAAAAGGTATATCCTTTCAATATCGTAGCAAAAGTAGTCTAGCAAATTAATCGTGCTCTCAATGTTTACGGGACTTGAATACATTGATTTTGTAATTGGTAATCTCTCTCCATCTTCTCCCACAACAACCGTGTCTTTTGTGTAAAAACCCTCCTCATCAATATAGGAGCTACCCATACCTCCCGAAGGAATCACATGCGTTCCGTCTGAAGAAAGATATGCATTTTTAAACACGGTCCCCCCATTATCTCTCCTTTCAAGAGTGATCTTTCCGTATACATCGTCTCTTGATACGACCTTCAGCGAACCAACGATGTCTTTGCCATCTAATTGTAAAGTTAGTTTTCTTGGCATTTTATTTCACTTACTTTTTTCATTTGATTTAATTTAAGATTGTTAAAAAACTATAGATGTATGATAGATTTTTCTTTTCAATTTCAGCACCTAATATTATTTTACGAGCTAAGATAATAAACACGAGAAATCTCATCGTCGTCTTTTGAGAATTTAATCACATTTTCAGCATTTTCTTCAAATGTGTCGTCGTGTGAGATAATAAACAATTGTCTGAAACCTTTTATGTTTTGTATGCATTTTGCGAGATTGATTCTTACATCAGAGTCTAAATTCGTAGTAGGTTCGTCAAAAAATGCAAAATCCGCATTCGTTAATATTTTAAGGATGGATAAGCGCACGGACAAAGCAACCGCCATCTGCTCACCTCCAGACAATTGATTGTAATCTTTCTCAATATCAGGCGTAATAAGTTTCACATTATAATCGTTTTCCAATTTTAATTGAATTGCATCTGTATCAGTGAGATCGCGGTAAATCTCAGAAGCCAGATGGTTTATCTTATTTAGTAAAGCTTCAGTTATTTTGGGTCCTGCTTCTTTAAAATATAATCGCAGGATTTCAATGAGCTCTTTAGAGTATTTTAGCCATTGCTCTTGCATTTTTAATTTATCAAACTCTTTTTTAATTTCAATAAATTTTTCCAAATGTTTTTCATGTTTTAGCAACAATGATTGTTTTTCTTCAAGAATGGTATTGAGTTGTATCAATTTATCGTTTATTTTTTCTCTTTTCAACTTGATTTCGTTATATTTATTTTCGGAAAAGCGAGATTGAATTTCCTTCTTCTCGTTTAAAAGGATTTTAACCCTTGATTGATTATCGTTTAGAAATTTTTCTTGCTCTTTTAGTTTTTTCTCAAATTCGGGAACTTTTTTTGCGATATTTATCGACATTTGAAACTTCTCGTAATTATTTATTGTCTTTTCTAGTTCTTTTTTTATTTTTTCAAGCTTTTCAGGAATGTCTTTTAACTCGCTTATTCTTTTATCAAGCGGTTTCATACTTTT
>JBHLMB010000608.1:0-2593 GCA_048938565.1 Promethearchaeota archaeon
CTCATATTCATTAGTGATAATCCCCCAACTAGTTATCTAATATGTGAAGATTGTAAAAGAAAGTTAGTAAAATATGGATTTCTAATCTCCAAAGACGGGAAATGTACTGCCTTTATAGAAACTTAAAAAAATAGATTAAATTGTGAAATAACTGAATGTTTTATATCCTATGTATAGATACTAAAGCTCTTTCTTAATATCTGTGACTTATTTTTTCAGTTTTGATAAATCTACATCGACAACCTGCCAGAAAAGATTTAGATCTACTCCAAAATATTAACATATTCTGAATTGAGATCGCTCCTCTCTAATATTTTCAATTGAATTTTATTGACAAAAATGGAAAATATTATATAGAAAATTATCATTACTTAATTTTGTAAGAAAATTTAAGCATTTCTTACAAAAAATTTTGGCGAATGAAAAATGATAAATAAAAAAACTACAAAAGTCTTTTTAGCTCTATTGTTGCTACTATTTTTTACTGTTCCATTAACAACTACTAAAGCTACAGAAGATGATGAAATTGAACTTGCAGTTGAAGCAGGTTTAGAATGGCTAGCAGATCAGCAAAGAACAGATGGAAGTTGGGGATACTCTTCCTCTCCTATGTGGTACTATGATATTGCTACTACTGCTCTAGTATTATTAAAATTTGAAGAACGAGCAAAAGAACTAGGTTTAGATCCATTTGAAACAGACGAAAGTGCTGAGGATTACTACGAATATGCTTCTAATGTTACTGCTGGCTTTGAATATATTTTCAGCTATGCTCAATATGATAGCATAAATAACCGCATTTGGTTGCCATCGTTAGAAACCTATTCAACTGGAACTGTAATGATGGCTATAGCAGCGAGTAATAATCCTGGACGGACAATAACCATAGGTACTGATACTTTGACATTCGAAGAAACATTACAATACATTATGAACTGGATGGAGGAGGCTCAACAAGAAGGTGCTAAAGAAGAGGGTGGATGGGATTACGACTCCGATCCAGGTGATTATTCTAATTGGGCAGATCAATCAAATACTGGTTATGCTACCCTAGGGATCGGATTCGCTGCTGCTCCAGCGCCTCTTGGATTTGGTCTTACGATACCTGAATTAGTTCTAACTAAATTAGATACTTATATAGCTAATGTTCAAGATCCCGTAGACGGTGACAATAATGATGGCGGTTCTTGGTATGAGCCAAATTTGAATTATAAATGGGTTAATATTTTAAAAACTGGAAACCTTCTATATGAAATGGCACTGGTAGGCGATGAAATTACTGATATTAGAGTAGAAAACGCGATTACTTATATCGCAAAACACTGGAATGAAGTGGGTCAACAACCTGAATTCCCAGCGACAAGTTTGGGATGGAAAGATTCTTATCAAGCTATGTTTACAATGATGAAAGGCTTTGAAGCATTTGGTATTGAAACTATAACCGTTGGAGGAATGGATATAGATTGGTTTGAGGAAGTCTCAGCTGTCATACTGGCAAATCAGCATGAGGATGGCTTTTTTAACTATATAAATCCTGCTATTACAGAAGGAGAGCAATCACAAGTTCTTCGAACAGCATGGGCTCTATTGACACTGGAAAGAGTTGTACCTAAAATAACTATACCAGTTAATGTAGACATCAAACCTGGTTCATGGCCAAATCCTTTAAACATAAAAAGTAAGGGAGTATTTCCTGTCGCTATCTGCGGTACCCTTGAACCATTGTTCGATGTTTCAACAATCGATCCTGCTTCAATTCAACTCACAATTGAAGAAGTTGAAGATGGAGTTGCTCCACTCCGATGGAGTTATGAGGATGTCGCAACCCCATACACAGGTGAGGAAGGAGGCGGTCATGCTTTAGATGGTGATGGTATTATGGATCTAACACTAAAGTTTGGCATTCCAGAGTTAGTTAGTACCTTAGGTCTGGTAAATTTCAAAGGGATTCCTATAACAATTATCCTCATTGGCAATCTCAAAGAAGAATTTGGTGGTACACCGATTAAGGGGCAAGATTATGTATGGATACTAGATAAATGATATAAAAAACAATAATAATTTATTCTTTTTTTTATTTCTTTTTTATATTTTTAACTTCCTTATGAATATTTAAGATTTTGATTAAGTACAGAAGCTTCGATGTAATACAAATCAATAATTTTCTTATATTAATAAGAAAGTCGAATCTAATTCGGGCCTTTAGAAAAAAATCTTAAAATAATTAATCTTTTTATTCTTCTTTTTTTAATGATATTGGATCATTTTTTCAATTACGAGATATTACTTTTTGTAAAGATCAACTTGATTCCCCAGAATTTTTTGTAGATTTAAGGAAAATCGTAAGAGACCGAAAAAACAATGGTAATAAAAGAGATTTTTTCTGAGATTTTAAACAATATCTTATTTTTTATTAATTATTTTTTCTAAAAAAGATGATGTTTTTTTACCATATATAATACTTAGGTGTTGTAGATTCGAGCGACTCATAGATACCATCATCCTTTATGTAATATTTAGGTGTTGTAGATTCTGGGGATTCATAGATGCAATCATCCTTAATGTAATACTCAGGTATTATAGATACTCGAGA
>JBHLMB010000609.1:0-2592 GCA_048938565.1 Promethearchaeota archaeon
TTGATGCGTTGGAGAATAATTTCGAAGATAATTATTTACTACGAGATGAGCTGCTGCGAGCACCCAAGTTCGGCAACGATAATAATTATGTTGACGAAATTGTAGCCTGGGTAATGAAAACCTACTGTGATGAAGTAGTAAAGCACGAAAATAGCCGAGGAGGGCACCTTGTCCCGTACCAAAATCCCCTGGGATGGTATGTAAGTACGGGAAGGCTTGTTGGAGCGCTTCCTTCGGGAAGAAAGGCCGGAGAGCCTCTATCAGATGGGATATCTCCTACTAGAGGTGTTGATATCAATGGTCCAACAGCCGTGTTTAATTCTGTTAGCAAGATTGATAACCCTCGTATTTATTTCGGCGAAACTCTTAACTTGCGACTAAACAAGGAGATTTTTGGAAACGACGATGGAGTCCGCAGGCTTGCCGCAATGATAAGATCGTTTGTTGATCTGAAGATACATCATTGTCAATTTAATCTGGTTTCTTCAGAAATCCTTCGAAGAGCACAGCAAAATCCCAGCGAATATCAGGATCTAACCGTGAGAGTGGCGGGTTACGTTGCGTACTTCACAAGATTAGGGAAGTCAGTACAGGATAGCATTATTGCCCGAACAGAACATGGGGGATAAAATAACAGGTAAAATCCATAATACAATAAAATTGAACGACCATTTTTTCCCACATTCCACGTGTTTCTTTAAATACGATTCTATCCATTCATCTTTAGACAACAGACCAAAAGCAGTCTTTTCCGTCTTTTTATCTATTGTAGGTTCTTTTATTTTGTAATAACAGTATTGACAATGTTTTAACGGCATTGCCATGAAGAAAAACAAGATATAATATACCATAGATACCCATAAATGCAGATATATTAGTCCTATAGTACCAAAAACCATCAGACCTAACTTTAAAATCCATTGAAATACTGATCGATTGTAAGGGCATTTTTGTTCCATCAATAAATTCGTTTTGTCATGTCCTGAAGTAATATTTCTAGCGCTCAATGTCTCTTTACCTTTATTTTCAATCATTTTGTTTCGTGTTGAATTTCAAATTTTCCCTCTTATTTAAACGACATTATATTTGCCATATAAATGCATGTGGGTATTTTTTTCAGTGGTTTTTTTCTCCTCATTTAACATTGATTTATCAGTATCCATCATTCAATCATCTCTGTTCTCATCTTTTTCCACGATTATTATTACATTTCCCTTTTTATGACCCCTATCGACATATTCGTGAGCCTCAATAATTCTTTCTAATGGATAGTGTCTATCCATTACTAATGTTATTTTTCCCACCTCAATTAGTTCCATAAGATATTTTAAAGCTTCAATCTTTTCGCTTGTTTTCTTCAAACCTGGTGCCGTAAATCTTGCCTTTTTTTTACTCAACTTTGAAGTCCATAACATTCGAAGAATAAGTGACAGTGAGGGATAAGTTGCGATGTAGATTCCCCTTTTTCTTAACGATTTCTTGCAATGTGAAAATGAACTTTTAGCGACTACATCAAAAATGATATCGTAAGTTTGACCATTTTTGGTAAAATCCTCTCTCGTGTAATCAATGACATAATCGGCCCCTAGCGATTTAACGAGTTCAAGATTCGTGGTACTACATACTCCAGTTACTTCTGCCCCATAATACTTGGTAAGTTGTATTGCAAAAGTACCTACCGCTCCAGAGGCGCCATTAATCAAGATTTTTTTTCCTTTCTGAATATTTGCTTTTTCAAGAAAAAAAAATGCTCCAAGCCCTCCATCAGGAAGAGCAGCAGCTTCTTCGTAGGTCATATTGGCTGGTTTTTTTAACAACACGCCTTCTTCAGGTAAGCATATGTATTCAGCATGAGCACCAAAACCAGTAACGCTCGTCCCAAAAACTTGGTCACCTTTCTTGAACAATGTTACATCTTTTCCTATGGCTTCAATTTCCCCGGCAAACTCAGATCCTGGTATTTCATTTTTTGGTTTTCTAAGACCAGTAAAAAATCTTGATATAAACGGATCACCCTTACGAAATGCACAATCTGATGGATTTAAAACTGTTGAATAAACTTTGATCAATACTTCGCTGTCCTTGAGAGTAGGTTTTTCTACATCTTTGAGCTGAAGAACATCCGGAGGTCCGTATCTCGTGTATACAATTGCTTTCATGAGCCTTCCTCCAATGTTATTATTACATTTCCTTTTTTATGCCCTTTATCAACATACCTGTGAGCTTCTACAATTTCTTCCAACGAATAGCTTCTATCTATTATCGACTTTAACTCTCCCGCTTCAATAAGCTCTTTAAGGAAGATTAAATCTTCAGTCTTTGTCCTTGCAATCCCAGATATTACTTTTATTGGAGTCCATAAGCCACGAATCTTATGCGATAGCTTTGTAACAGCCCTAAGATAGATACCTTTTTTCTTTAGTGATCTTTTACAGTCTGAAAACGAACACTTGCCTACTGCGTCAAAAATAACATCGTAGATTTCACCGTTTTTGGAAAAGTCCTCTTTAGTGTAATCAATTACCTTGTCGGCTCCTAGAGATTTTACCATTTCTAGATTCGTGGTACTACATACCCCAGTAACTTCCGCGC
>JBHLMB010000610.1:0-2588 GCA_048938565.1 Promethearchaeota archaeon
AGCATAAATAATTCTATGAAGAGCTGTTATATTTGTTCCTATTGCTAAAATTATCATTGTCCACCAAAGAGCCGTTGGAAACCAAATATGAAATATTGCTCCAACAAATAAAATTGGTACACGATCAGTTCGTTCCATTATTCCAACACCATATAAATTATCAATACCTAAAGCTTCAATCTTGGCTCTTGTATAAGAAGTTAAAAATGCTCCAGCAAGGACAATCAATCCAATTTCCATGGTGGTATATCCACCAAGGATTATTCCAAAAAATAAGAAGAAATCACCTATTCTGTCTAAAGTAGAATCAAGGAAGCTACCTAATTTTGTAGGACCTCGAAGTCGTGCAATAACTCCATCTAATTGATCAAAAAATTCAGTGATAAATAGAAAAATGATACTTATTACTATGCATTGATAAAAAAAACCAAAAAAAGTAATTATTGCTGATATTAGACCAAATAAAGTGAAATAATTAGCAGGAATTTTCACTAATTTTTTTCCTAAAGGAAGAAGAAGTTTTTCAGAAAATCTTTTTATTTGTAATAACATATAACTTTGAAGTGATTACTTTCTATCTTTTTTAAAATTAAGATTATAAAAAAATAAAGTTTTCTGTCATTACTTTTAGAATAAATAAAAAAAAGTTAGATGTGATTAAAAACTTAAAATCCATAGATAGGATAATATTTTTCCTCAACGTACTTGATATAGTAATCGGGATTTAAATCTTCTCCAGTTATTTTTTTAATTAGATCAGGGGCTCTGTATATATTACCATATTGATGTACATTTTCTCTCAAATAAGCCAATAGATTAGAAAAATCTCCTTTTGAGTAATCTTGAGGTAAATTTGGGTTAGCTTTGAGGGCATATTGATAAATTTGTCCCGCATATAGATTTCCGAGAGCGTAAGTAGGAAAGTACCCAAAGCTAGAAGTCCAATGAATATCTTGTAAAATGCCTTCTTTATCATTTGGAGGTGTAATATCTAATAAATTCTCCATTTTTTCATTCCATAACCCAGGTAACTCTTCAACATTAATGTTATCCTCAATTATCATTTTTTCCAATTCAAATCTTAGAATTATATGTAAACCATAAGTGACTTCATCAGCTTCTACGCGTATAAAAGATGGTTGAACCACATTTATTGATCGATAAAACTCATCCATTGGGTAATTCTTTAAATTTTCAGGGAAATATTTCTGAAATGTTGGGTACCAATATTCCCAAAATTCCTTGCTTCGCCCAACGATATTCTCCCACATGCGAGATTGGGATTCATGAATCCCCATTGAACAACCATCAGCCAATAAAGTGTCGTGAATTTCTTTTCTAAACCCCATTTGGTAAAGTGCATGGCCACATTCATGGATAGTGCCAAAAATGCATGCTGGTAAAAAATTCTCCCAAATCCTAGTTGTAATTCTTGTATCTATTGAAGACAAAGAAACAGTAAAGGGATGTGTAGATTTATCTTGTCTACCTGTATTGAAATCAAAGTTCAGTTTCTTTATTATTTCTAAACTAGCTTGCCATTGCTTTTCGGGTTCATAATATTTATTTAAAATTTCCTGAGAAGGTTTTTCAGTAGAATTAGTTAATTTATCGACAATTTTCACTAGTTTAGATTTCATTCCATTAAATATATTTAAAACCCATTCATAGGTAGCACCTGGTTCAAATAAATCTATTAAAGTTGAATATAAGGTTGGACCTGTATCTAATCGTTCCGCAAATTCAATACGTAATTTTATAATTTTTTCAAGGTAAGGCTTAAAAATTGAAAAATCGCTTTTCTCTCTTGCTTTCTCCCATTCAATTTGGCCTAAGGAGGCTGTTTTCGCGATTTCTACCACTAATTCTTCAGGAATTTTTGTGGCATGTTCATATTCTCTTTTTGCTTCTCTAATCATTGCTAAATCAATGTCATTTAAATTTTTCAATTTCTCAGCGTTTTTAATCAATCTACCAGTTTTATCAGATTTTATTCTATTATGAATTAATTTCTGAATAAGAGCGTTTTGTTCGGCTCTTCCTTTTATTGAGCCTTTAGGCATATTAACCTGTTGATCCCAACCTAAGAGAGCTCTTATGTAATTTAGTCTCATTATTTCGTTGAAATATTCCCAAAGTTCTTTCATAGCATTCATAATTTATTCAATCTTTTTTATCTAAATAGATAGAGGATGCTATGAAATTTTCTACTAAAAACTTTCGTTTTTAATTTAATTTATGAAAGACTTTGAATGAAAAAATTAAAAAAAATAGAATTTATTAAAATCGATTACGTTGAATAATTATAATCCATAAATAGGATAAAATTTCTTTTCAAGGTAGTTCATGAAATAATCAGGATTCAAACTTTCGCCAGTAACTCTTTTTACTAAATCGTCTGCTCTATAAATACTCCCATATTGGTGAATATTTTCTCTAAGAAATCTTAATAAGTTTGAAAATTCACCTTTTTTATAATCCTCAGAAAGATTAGGCATTTTTTTCGATGCAGTATCGTAAAACTGAGCACAATAAAGATTTCCCAGAAAGTATGTAGGGAAATATCCAATATAACCACTTCCCCAGTG
>JBHLMB010000611.1:0-2582 GCA_048938565.1 Promethearchaeota archaeon
GAATATTTTTTTTAAATTTATTAAATCCGGATTCTATTAAGATAGTAATCATAGCAAAAACAAGCTAAAATAAATTGTAAATAAAAGGAGTAAAAATAATTATGGCCGAAAAAGGTTTCGAACCACTTACCAGCCAGTTAGGAATAGCTGGAACATCGTATAGAATCCAGCTAGGTTTAATAAACGATAAATGGGCTTCTCGGATCTTGAAAGGAAGGGAGATCATAGATTCTTATGTTTTTAAGGAAGAAGACACGGCAGGAGGACTGCCTAATTCTAACCTTATTGTAGGATGGGTTCTACGCACGATTGCAATTCCAAACATCAATCCGCATCAAATAATGAAAACAACTCAAGCTCTAGTAAAGCAGGCAATTCAAAAGAAAGAGGAAAGGAAGATGGTTCCTGCCGTATCTGATACAAAAGAAATTGAATTAGAAAAAGTACCCGATAACGAACTCAAGAGACCTACAACAAAAGGTTGGGTAAAAGAAGAAGGAGTTCAAACCCCTTATGATACTGAAGATGCAAAGCGGAGGGCATTTCAAGAACGTATAAAGGCAATTAAAGAAGAGAAAGCCACGGCAGGAGTTGGGGCAACGGTAAGAACAACAAGATCCCTCCCCTCTATTCCCTCTGGCGGAGGGTCTGTAAGTACTGCCCAATCAATTATGGGTTCTTCTATCCCCTCGAGTCATTGCCCTTTTTGTGGCAAGGATATCAACTGGAAATATTGCCCTTATTGTGGAAAACCATTGCCACATAAGGGATGAAAATCCTTCCGATAATGATACTTGCTCGAACCTGTTAAAACAAAGAGAATTTGCCCTATATAAAAAAATCAAAAAATAAAATATTTTATAACACATTATCTAAATAAAATAAATAGTTACTACTGTGAAAATGATTAATTAATAAAATGTTTATATTTAATAAAATTAATAGAGTGAGAAAATGAAAGACAGATCAATCGTAACGATAAAACCTGAAGCATATTACAAGATGCTCGTTCATGTACTAAGATTTGGTTCTAGAACGAGAGATAATAGCCAGTTTAAGGAAGTAATGGGAATGTTGATTGGATATTTAGAAGGAGAAGGTGAAATTAAAGATGTTATCATTGAAGACGCCGTTCCTATATCTCATGGTGGATCCATCGAAGTGCAATTTGCTCCAAATGACTATATTACTTTTGCTGCTATCGACGAGGAATTTGCTGGAAAGAATTGGTTTACGGTTGGATGGTACCATTCTCACCCTAATTTAAAAGTCTTTTTCAGTGGAACAGATATTAAAAACCAAATGGGTTGGCAAACTCCAAATCCTAGTGCCATAGGTATTGTTTTTGATCATAATTATCTTGAAACTGACCCAGAATTCAGAAAAAAATATGAATTGAAACCTTTAGGAGCAGGTGAAATTGATTATGGATTCAGAACTTATCGATTAGACGATCCTTCAAAACAAAATACTGGATATCACGAAGTAAAAACAATCGTAGAACTTCCTGATAATTTAAGTTTTTATATTAAAATAATGAACCTCATAAATAAAATTCACGCAAATGAGCCACTTATATTAGAACTAAATGAAACGCCTGATATCTTTGGAAATATTTACATTCCTTTTGCCAACCAATTAATGGCTGATAGGCCTGAATTAGAAATTAATTCCATCTTAACAGCACTTAAAGATGGAGTATCATCCATAATTGAAGCTTCAATGGAACCTTTAATTACCTTCATTAATCAATGGAGTCAAGATATTGTAGTGAATATTGTAGATAATAACCTAAAAATACGCGAATCCCTTCGTTCCTTAAAAACCGTCTTAAGCGAAAAAATGGCTTCCGTCCAAACTAATTTTAAATTCTCATTGACTAATATGTTGGACCAATTAGATATTTATATGTATGATCGGCTTGAGAAATTCGATAAAGACCAAGAAAGCATAAATAGGTCCGTAAAATCATTGCAGGAATCACTGGTTAAATATCTATCAACAGATTTCAAAGACAATATTGAAGATTCTTTAAAAGAAATACTGGAATTTATTGACAAACATAAGATATCGCTAAATCAAATTCAAGAGAAGAATAAAGAAACATCACAAATCCTTGTAGATAGTATTAATAATGTTTCAAATATAGAAGAAATCATTGATTCAAAGAATAAATCCCTATTATCAAGCGTTCAATCGACTCAAGACGATACTCACGAAAAATTAAAGCAAAAAATCAACTCATTATCAAAAACACTTACTAATTTGAAAACTCAAATTAAAAATATTCTCGAATCAAGGACTATTTCTACAGATTCTTCAGATATATCCACCAATAACATTCAGGAATTACAAATAGAACTTGAGCAAGTGAAAAAAAACAATGAAAGCTTAAAAAACAAATTGGAATTGCTCCAAAATGAAAAATCCGGGGAACAAACAATGAATACTTCAAGTGAGAAGTTAAATGAATTAACAGAGCAACTTAAAACAATTAAAGAGCAAAATAAACAATATCAAGATAATTTTTTGCACCACATCCTCCGTTGCTCTGCGATATAATATATCAGACTGCCATCACT
>JBHLMB010000612.1:0-2582 GCA_048938565.1 Promethearchaeota archaeon
TGCTTTACAAACCATCATTGGAGAACTGTAAACTCAACCTGCTTGACTTTTCTCACCAAAAGAAAGACCCTTCAAAAGACCAAAAAAATTTTAAAGTCGTTTACGAAAAAATCTCGGGATAGTTCGATTTGGTTCGCAATGACCAAACAAAGAGTATTTAATTTGTTCAAAATATTAAAATTTTTCAAGGATTATCCAGTATATTTTTCAATGATAAGAAATGCTTGGACTTCTTGTTGGAAATATATCCTTTTTTCAAAAAAAAGAAAGTTATGGGCGCCAATACCTACAATCGGAACACATCTGGATAAAAATCGTTTATCTCCAGCGATAAATTGGCGCGTTATTTTTGAACAAGAACTTAAAACAAACTCTTTAAAATCTCTTTAATATTTCAATCAATATAAAAAAAATGCTCGCTAATGATGAATTTATCGAACAATATAACAAAAAAAATTACCTCTCGCTTTTTCAATTCGATCCTTGACGAAGTGAAATCTTCAAATGCGATATACAGCCCAAAAATCGCTAAAATGTTGAACATGTATTATCCATATTTTAGAGATAATAAAATTATTGATCATGGATATGATGCTTTTTATTACACCACAAGAACATCGTATTTTTTAAACCATCTCAAAAAAGGGGATAAAATCTTAGATGTGGGTTGTGGAACGGGTTCTGAGGCAATATTATTTGCCCTTTGTGGCGGTATTGTTGACGCTATAGATCTCTCTAAAGATAGACTTGAAACAGCAAGACAAAGGAAAGCCTATTATGAAAAAAAACATAAAACTAGCTTGAATATTAACCTTGAAATGAAAAATGTTTTAAAACACGAGGGCACTTATGATTTAATTTGGGTAAACGAAGCAATATCTCACATAGCACCAATATCCGAATTTATAGAAATGTGTCATAAGAATCTTATTTCTGGAGGGAAATTGATAATTTCTGATGCTAATAATTTAAATCCAATTATATTTATGAGAAACAAATCTGCTCAAAAAGATTGGGGCGCTATTTATCGAAAAGAAAAACATCCTATCACTGGTGAGACTTATATTTATGCAATGGAAAGATGTTTTACGATTCCTGCTATAAAGAAGATATTATCAACAAAATTCAAGATTAATGCTGTTTATCCCGTTGGATACTTTCCTCCTTTTGTATTTAATCGGTTTAAAAAGTCCTGCGTGCTACTCGAAAAAATTGTAAGAACCCTTCCATTAGTAAGATTACTTTCTGGTGTATATGTAATTGTTTGTTCTAAACATTAAGCACAATAATACTTTAAAAATATAGCTGAATCTACGATTTCGAAGCTTTATCTCTTTCTATTAAGTTCCAGAGTTTTCTTTTGAACATGTTGGATAAAATTAAATTCCCTCATCATCAATTTTTTGCATTTTCTGTTAGTTCTACGCTTAATTCCTATTAGAAAACCCATGATAAGTGCTCTTATTTGTGCGATAAAATAATCAATTCTATTTTTTTTAAAAGAATATAATGCATCCATGACCAAAGTCTTTAGGTAATACCCTAAAAAGAAAAAAACGATATTAGTGATATTAAAATTCTTTAACATTAAAATTATTTTATTACGGTTGTACAAATACATCTTATTGGTTTTTTCTCTAAGGCCACTGAATCTATTTGTTACTCTATCGACTTTATGGTAGACTAATGTTTCTGGAAAGTATATTACCTTATATCCTTTCTTTTTTGCCCTATAATTCCAATCTGTTTCTTCAGCATATATGAAAAAGATGTCGTCTAAAAGTCCGATTTCTTCAACTACATCTCGACTAGTAAATAATGCAGCTCCATTTGCATATGCAGTTTCCTCAATTTTATTATATTCTCCCTTGTCCTTTTTTCCTACTCCGATATGATAGCAAAAATAAATAGAACGGGGATTTAAATAAGCGCCAGCATACCAAATATAATCTTTTTTATCGAAATATGTAATTTTAGGACATAACATCCCCACCTTAGGATTGTTCTTCAAAAAATTGATAGTTTTTTCTAAAAAATCTTCTCGAACTTCAGTGTCATTATTTAGTAGACAAAAATATTCTCCTTTTGCTAATTTCATTCCTTTATTATTTCCACCTGCATAATAAAGGTTATATTTACTCTTTATTAGTTTTATATCTAACTTATTTGAGAATGTTTCAATTTTCTCTTTTAATTTAAGATAAGTTGAATATTTCGAACCATTATCTATGACGATTACTTCAAAATTCCGGTAAGTTTGCTTGGTTAAAGATTCCAAACAATCTATTGTAAAATTATTATTATTATAGTTAAGGAGTATTATTGATACCAGATTTTCCATATTAAAATAACCAAAAAAATTTCTAAGAAATATACTGTTTTATACAGTTAAAATTTTTAAATGTATTATTTTTAAAAAAATTACCTTATAAGCAATAAACTATAATTTTCCCTCAATTTCAAATAGATAAAAGATTGATTTCCAAGAGATCATTAATAATTTTATTGTTTCTAAAGCTTTTAATGGATTAGAAGATTTATAGAAATAATTTAAATCAAGAGGTCTACTCTTATTCCTAACA
>JBHLMB010000048.1:0-1080 GCA_048938565.1 Promethearchaeota archaeon
TTATAAAGAATAAAATCATTTCTCTACAAAAAGGATCAATTATTACAAAAAAGAATAATGTCTTCTTCTGATACTTTAATAAAAAACATAAGTTTTGACCCTTCAACTGTTGGACTTTTAATTGATGAATTGAGAAAGGTCTCGAAAATAAAACTGGAATGCTACAAGCGCGAGTTCTTGGAGAGACGCATAAAAGCTAGGATATATAGGTTAAATTTCACATCCGATAAAGAATATCTAGCCCATGTAAGCAAGAATCCCTCAGAAATCAACGAACTTAGCGATTTATTCACGATAAACTATACCTATTTTTTCAGGAACAATGATGTGTACCAAAAATTTAAAAGATATTACCTTGCGAAAAAACTCAAGCTACAAGATCCAAAAAAAATTCGAATATGGTCTGCCGCCTGTTCAACGGGAGAAGAACCATATTCAATTGCTATACTTTTCGATTATTTGAAGAAGTTAAAACTCAATATTGATATTCCCGATGTTGAAATCATCGCTTCAGATATCGATCATAATGTTATTAAATTAGCAAAAAAAGGCGTCTTTAACGAATATTCAGTACATGATCTTCCTGATATTTATAAATCCTATTTTACTAATAAATCGAGCATATATGGACCCCAGTACATTATTTCTGATGAAATAAAAAAGAAAGTACGATTCGTCAGGGAAGATTTAACAAGCGAACATCGTTATAAATTTAAATACGATATAATATTTTGCAGAAATTTTTTAATTTACTTAAATAAGTTTTTTCAGAGAAAAGTATATGAGAACTTCAGTAAACACCTCCTTCCTGGAGGGCTTCTTGTTTTAGGAAAAACAGAAATTATTTCAGACAAAGATTCCACCCACTTTAGCTTAGTTGATCCTAAAAATCATATTTATGCTAAAATCTAATACTTAGTTGTAATTCTAAAGTATAATAACATTTCATTGTTAGATAAAATAAATTTTAAAACTAGACTATATTAGACTACCGTAACTTTAAAATAGTATTAAACTCTGATGTAATTATGGATAAAGAAAAATATAAGCATCGCTATTATTCTGATAAATCCTACGAAG
>JBHLMB010000048.1:1090-10189 GCA_048938565.1 Promethearchaeota archaeon
GTTGCGCATCAGTTTTCTTGTTTGTAGCGATATTATCTTTAGTATTGGAATCAATCGATGCTGATTTTATTGGTATCCGGTCTTGGGGATATTGGATGTTCATACCGGCTTTTTTCATCTTTATAGGAGGATTTCAACAGATATATACTAACATTAATTATAAAAAAGCGGTCAAGGTAGCGATCACTCAACGTGGAAAAGGTACATACAAGCTAGAAAATATAGCGCTTGAAGTTGGAATCAAACCTAAAGATGTGCTGCGCGTGTTATTGTCCTTGAGAAATAGCGGTAAAATACGATATCGTTTTAATGTCGATACAGGCGAAATCATATTAGGTGAAAATGTTCCGTACGCTCCTTCAGACGAATTCGTACCTCCTCCTAAAAAACTCATCGCACCGATATCCTCGGAAGGTAAAAACTTTTGCGTATATTGTGGCCATCAATTAGCAGCAGGTGCAAATTTCTGCGAAAATTGCGGATCGAAAATAGATTAATATTTTTTATCATATGCCATAAAAATAATTTTTTACTTGATGAAAAACCATTCTTTAGGCATTTAGTGTTTCAATATATCGGAGATGGTTTTAAATAAAGAATAAAGAATCCCTATATATCTAACATTCGAAGCCTCTGGCTAATATTTCTTCTGCGAATAATCTTTATGAAATCTTGTTGTCTTTGTTCCAATCGATTCAAGAACTCGTCTAACTTGTCAAAATTATTGAAAAAGTGTTCTTGTCCTTCTACGATGAGCTTCACGCCTTTTCTTTCTGTTTTATTCTGAATGATTGCCCAAATACCTCCAACGGCCTCGTTATGCTTGATGTATATTTTCTCCAAGTTATTAGGATTTTTTTCGTTCCCTTTTTTTGCCCAAAAATCGTTTTTTAAGAGATAACTTCTGTACATGCTCATTTTTTTCAAACACCCATTTTTCGTTTTATTATTAGTCATCTGGGTATAACCAAGACGACTATTATTATAGCCACGCGAGTAGCATCCAAATAATACAAGTTAGAAATTATTTTTGAATTCGAGTGTTATTTGGACTATATCCCCATAATACTCAAACTAAATATCATTCCTGTTGATACTTATATTAGTTAACCTTATCTATCAATAAATAAATGAGATAAATCATTTATAAATGAAAAAGTAAAAAAAAATATGCTACAAGGTATAACTAATTTACTTGGGGTATATTTCCAATGCAAAAAATTAATCATTTTTTCAAGTTCGTGTTATCAACACAATATAACCTATTTTATATAATATCTTAAATATTTGACAAAACTAGTTTTAACTGGTTGGGTTGCATGTATCAACTAAATCAATCTTAAGAACATCATAGGGAGATGTTAAAAAATGACTTCCGAATTGGAATATTATTCAAATATCTTTGATAATTATTCAAAAATTCAAGACATTGATAGCGAAACGATAAAAGAGCTTTTTTTCAACGATTCCATCATCAAGCTCATAGAAGCGTCTAAAGACATAGAAAGCGAAGTCTTTTTTCAAAACGCCCTTAAGATCGTCTCTTGCTTGTATCACGATACTAATATCAATAATTACGAGAATCAAGGGAAGTCAGCTGATGATTTAGATTCCGACGAAAAATCTATGTTATCCTCGATATTAAAAGAAGAATTTACATGAATTACATGCTCAAAAACCTTTCTTCAATAAAATTAAATATATTATCAATTTAATAACTCCATGATAAAAAGATTCACCGAGTTTGATTGCGATGAGCGAAAAAAACTTGGATTATTATGATAAACAAAGCAAAGATTTTGAAGAATTAGAGGATTCTGAAAAAGACATCCTGCAGTCTATTTTACAAGAGGAATTTACTTGAATTCCTTCGCAAATTCCCAGACAGAATCTTTTATTGTGTGGAGGTTTTTGACGACCTTGCCTTTTTTCATTGTTTCCATATCTTGAGCGTCGTACAATGCTTTCCCCACTGCAAGCGTTTTATCGTGTGTTTCGTCTGCTATCCGAACAATATCGTCTTTTTTAATTGATGGATCTATCATTCTCAGTCCAGGTCTCATTATATCGGCGCCATTAGTAACGAATCGTATGGCCCCCATATCTACCACTAAAGTCTTTATTTTCACGGCACCCTTCAATAAAAACGATAATACGGGTATATAATTTTCTTCTAATTGCCATAGTCTCAGATCTCCATTGATAGCATATAACTTATCTCCTGCTTCCGTGTAAATAACTTCAATTCGAGCTTTTGAAGGAAACACTTGGTTGATAAAATAATCGTCGTACTGTAGACATATTTTTTCTTTTAAATCCTTGATTTCCGAGCTTTTAATAAAATGCCTTTGTTTGATTTTCATATGGATCGATAAACAAAAAAAAAATAAAAACCTTTATCATAACAGAGATGAAAAAAACGCATACTTCTGCTGTTGTCGTCATACCTCCTCGTGAAGTATGGGATTCCATTCAAAATATCAGGAAAAAGCACGATCGTCAGTTTTATAGGTGGATGCCTCATGTGAATTTGATTTATCCATTTCGTCCCGAAATAGAATTTGATTCTCTTACCCCTGAATTTGAAAATAAATGCAAGAAGATTGAATCCTTTGAGGTTTCACTTAAAGATTTCAAGTATTTCCATTATGGAAAAAATAGATACACCGTTTGGTTAGAACCAACTCCAACATCTCCTATAAAAGCACTTCAATCGGAAATCTTAAAGATTGTACCCGATTGTGATGATTTGAACAAGCATAAAGGAGGATTCACCCCTCATTTAAGTGTTGGTCAAATAAATAGAAAAATTAACCTAAAAGAAATGGTAGATAGTTTTAAAAGGTCTTGGGAAACAATCAGATTCACGATTAAAGAAATATATTTCATTACCCGGCAAAAAAATAACGAAAGCTCTTTCCAAGTAAAAAAGCGAATTTGTTTAAAATATAAAAATTGAAAAGAATTGCTCTCTTTTTGTGAGAAAAAACTAAAAATAATGAAGAATGAGAGAGAAAATTATGATTTAATCTTTGCTTTCCTTACGATTTCTGCTATGATCTTGAAAATTATCTTAACACCATCCCCCGTCTTGGCAGATGTTTCGTAATAAGAACAATTTAATTTATCTGACAAGTGTTCTGCCATGGGTTTTATTATTTTCCTCTCGTCCTTTAAATCGATTTTGTTTCCAATTATTACTCTAGGGACGGCGCTAAGTCCATATTTAACGGCCGTATTAAACCAATTCTGAATGTTTGAGAACGTGCTACTCCGAGTAATGTCAAAAACTAGCATCATTCCATCGGCACCGTTAAAATATGGTCTGTGCAGCATATAGAACTGTGGTTGGCCAGCAATATCCCATATCATCAAATTAACCATTACATTTTTTCCGTTTTCCTCGATCTCAACGATTTCCTTTACAATATTCGTTCCTACTGTTGGAATGTATTGTGTTTTGAATTTTTTCGAAGAATATTTATCTAATAAGGATGTCTTACCGACAGCGGGATCACCAATAACGATAATTTTGTATATAACTTCAGTTCGACCCTCAAACACGATTTCCTCGTCCACCAATTCTCACTCTCCGTTATTCTTGTTAACGCGCATCGATCCCCCGCAATTTTCCTCGACATTCATTTTCCTCGAAATCGATCGAACACAACGATGGGTCGTCAATTCGCGTTTTTTTTTGATATTCAAGTTCTTGATAGTTGAAATAATAATAAGAACAAGGCTTTTTAAGAATTTCTAAAAAATAATTGTTAAGAAGGATTTTGTACTATAAGGTATGAAAGCTTTTTGACTATTTTCCAGTTAAATTATTAAAAAAAGGATTTTCTTTCAAATATCAAGAAAAATGTTTGGATATTATTAATAGAGCTATTTTAGGATTGATTTGATATAAATTAAGTTATTTAAGCTTGTTCGTCCAAAAAACGATTTTTTCTTTCAGTGTGCTCTTGATATTATCATTTAATTCCTTTAATCCTCTAATATCTCCAATAAATTGAGATATTTCGTAAAGAATACGATGACCGCCAGTTATCTCGAACAAATCTTCTTTTATTTTTTCCAACATTCCTATAATTTCATTTGAATCCTCGTTTGAATCAATTTGGTTCTTTAATGACGAGAATTGCTTTTCAATTAAAGATAGATTCTTAGTTATGGATTCGTCTCGATCGATTGCATTCATATCTGAAGGACGCCTAGTAAAATTAGATTTCTGCATTAAAGATCGGAGTAAATCAAGCTCGGATTCAATCGATTCCTGGTTATCAACAATTTTACTTAGGATTGGAGAAAATGATTTGATGTTAATTGTTGCTTGAGTTAAATTATCTATCTTATCTGCAAGGATATTGAGTCTAGATTCTGATTTTCCGAGTTTAGTTATCAGATCTAATCCAAATTTTTGCATGACGGAAGTTAAGTTATCAATTTTCTCGCCTAATATTTTTATTATTTTATTATCATTGTCCTGCTTTTTATTTTGTTGTTCTGGCATTGATTCTCACTCGTGGTGCATTCTGTAGTTCTATTACTATTTTCAGGAATATATTGGAAAAAGAAATTTTTATAATAATTGAACTTTATTAAAATAATAAAATAATTAAATTTTAAATTTTGGTCAAGTAGAACAAGAACAAATACTAAGTTTCCGAATATTACACCCGAAAAATGATTCAATACATAAACATCCTGACAAAGGACGGTAAATCGCTATTATTTAGGAATTATGGTGATAGTGATGTTGATCGAGACTTACTTGCAGGATTTTTAAGTGCTTTTTCTGGTTTTATGAAAGAAATTTCTCAATCAGACATTAAGAGCACATCAACAGAAGACAATAAATATTTTTATACGATTATAGAAAACATTATCATAGTAGTCTGTGCTGATCTCGACGATGATGAATCACAAATTAACCCAAAGATTGTCAGTATTAAAGCGAAGTTCATTGAAAAATATCAAAAATACATAGAAGAAGGAAAATGGAAGGGAGATAGATCCATTTTTTATGGATTTAACAAGGAATTAGATAGCATCATATTAGGTTCAATTAAAATTTCAATAATTGGACTTGGAGGAGTTGGGAAAACCACCCTCCTTCATTTGATTTGTGGGAAAGAATTAAATCTGGAATACATACCCACGATTACAGCAGATATCACATCCTTGGATGGAGAAGATCTTGATTCTGAATTACATCGAGAAATTGTTTTTTGGGATTTTGCAGGACAATCTAATTTTCGCTCCTTGTGGGGTAGTCTTTTGGAAGGTACAGATATTGCGCTCTTAGTTACAGATAGCACCTTCGAAAATCTTAATTCATCTAAAGTAATCGTTCAAGATATATTAGATACTCATTACGCGGATAAACTCGTTATAGGAATTGCAAACAAGCAGGACCTACCAAATAGATTAACGCCGGAGTTTTGCCAAAAATTACTATCTACAAAAGAAAGGAAAGTTAAATTCCATTCCATGGTAGCAATAGATGCATTATATCGGGAAAAGATTCACGCAATATTAAGGGATGCAATTCGGTCTATTCAAAAAAAAGCACAAGTTTCCAAATCTTAAAAAAAACAATTTAAGCGATTATTGATATAATTTCATATCTCATTGCCTGAGCGTGATTTTATTGACCTATTATGATATGGAAGACATTCCGTTAGAAAAGACTGAAGGGGATTTTTTAGCAATCCAATTGCCAGAATTGGACGAAAAAGAAAAAAACATTCTCGATCCTATTGTAGCTCCTACTTCAGGTTTAAGAATTAAAATATATGATGAAATAAGTGAAAACAAGTTCCTCTTAACAAGGAGGAAGTTTTATCTATTTTTACGATTTTTTAGAGCGATAAGTCAGAAATATAAGGAATTAAAAAAAAACGAGAAACTTGCCATTCTAATTGTTACAGACGATAGACCAAGTAATTCTGCCTTACTTCACTATAGTTCAGCCATCTTTAAATACGAAGGATTTAAGATTTACCATCAAAAAGGCCAACAAGGTACTTCTCTATTATCTTCTCCTTACGGGGCAGCGTCAGTTGCGTTGTACAATGATATTGATATTGTAATCGTGATTACCGCAAGTCACAATGATCTTTCTTGGAACGGAATTAAATTTTATATAGACTACCCAATGCCTATGTCCGGAATTTTATTGAATGATATTTCGAAGAAAGCTCTAAAGATCAAGGAAATCTTCTTAAAGATGGATTATAATGCAATTACTATCGATGCCGAACAAAAAAATAACGATTATGTAATAGAACTCCTTTCCAAGATCATCAACATTGAAAGCATGAAGGACAAGAGTATCGTGATTTGGCCTTATTTAGGCAAGGCGAGGGGGATTATGCAATTATTCAAGCATTACGGGGCTAATGTCGTGTTAGTCGAAGAAGAAGTCAATCCTCCAAATCCTATAAAAGTCATAAAAGAAGACAAACTCAAGAAAATAATGGAAGAATCAGATTCTGAAATTGCTCTACTTCTAGATGCTGATAGGGATAGGATTGCATTATATATTAAGCAAGGAGGTAATTATATTACTTATATCCCAAACGAAATCTATTCGGCAATGCACAACATGCTTTCAAAAGAGTTTGGAAAGAAAATAATAAATATAAGGACCATTCCCAGCGATCCAAGAGGGGACGATATGGCATTCTTGAATATTTTAACGGGAGTCGGATATAAGCATCTTGGCGCAATCCTTTATTTTCTAATGGGTGTTCCGGTAGAGAAATCCAAGATTGATACTGCCATATTATATTTAATGGATCAAAAAGGAGACTTAATGAAGCTTGACAATCCAGAACCTCTAAAAAATTACTTGACAAGTTTATTAAAGAAAAAAGGTATACAAGAAGGAGAATTTATCTTAGTTCTCTGGGAGGAAAGTGGCGGTCATACTTTAAACATCCTTGATTCGAAAATAGATATTGATTCAGGAGAAATGAAGTATAATTCCCCTTTTGCATTAATCGCAGATAAATATCCCGTACCTGCATTAGTTTTAATTACCGAACTTATATGTAAAGGTCAGGTAATTTCAGATTCAATTGACATATCTATCGTGGGAATAAACAGTACCATAACAGCTACAGATGAACAAAAAATAAAGATCATGAAAGGATTTGAAGAAAATAGTGGTAAAAAAATTGATATTGCAGGGAAAAACTATCAAGTCTCCGCTCTTTCAGATAATAACAATATAATAGATATTTATCAATTAAAGAGTAAAGATTCAATCCTCTATTTTCGACCATCTGGAACAGGTCCCGATGTGAGGTTCTATATTTTTGGAAAAAGAGAAACATATTCAGAAGAAATAAAAAAAGTACAAGATTTCATCAAGTCAAGATATTCATGAGAATGATGATAAGACTATTGTTTCTGAAGAATTCCAGGAATGATAATTTCGTTGTTCTCTATTCTCATTATGCCCATTTCTTGGAGTTCTTTCATTGTATTCAGAACTTTATCTTCGTTCCATCTTAAACCTTCAATAAAATCTTCTTTTTTTAGTGGCTTTTTGTCTATTGCAAAACCTATAAACCTTCTATGCATGAAATTGAGTTTAATTTCAGAAAACAAAAGAAATTTTACGCTTCCGATTTTAATAACATCATAAATCATTTGCAATTCCTTTAGTTGCTCTAAAATGGCGTTTAATAAGTTTTCTGGGATTGTGTCAGTCATTTCGCTCAGTTCTTCTTGAATGAACTCTTTTATCTTGTCGTATTGAACGATTCCACCATTCATTAATGAATAGTTCTCGTGGTAATTTAGTACTTTTTCTGGTATCAGATCGCTTAAGTCTCGTTCTTCGTCTTCTAAATCAAGCGCTTCATAAAATACATTTTCTGTAGGGGCTTTTTCTTGACTAGGGATTTGAAGCTGATCTACTTTCAGTTCTTCGTCTAAAGCTTCCATGGCTCCCAGTAAGTCGTCTTTATCCTTTATATATTGTACTGATTCTTTTTCACTTGCCTCTTTCTCCTTGGATTTCTTGCTTTTCTTCTTGGGGGGTGCTTGTACGGTAGGCATATATTCGAATTTAATCTGCTCGATTGTTTCTTCTACCTCTTCTTCAGTAATTTGAGGTTCTTCTACTTTCGTTTTGGTTTCTACGAGGTCTTGTAGTTTTTTCCTCCGTTCTAAATACTTTTGGAACCGCGCTTCCTCCTTTTCCTTTTCCATTTTCAGTTGCTGTTGTATGATTTCTTTCCATTTCTTTCTTTCTTCGTCATTTCCAAATGCTTCGACGATTAAATTGCTTTTTTTAATGGTTACAATATTTTTTTCCATTAAACCTTCTAATACCTTATCTGCGTAGGATTCTTTCCATTCGGTTAGCTTCATTAGGATTTCTTTATTAAATTCCTCCTCATCGTATATAAAAGTTAAAACAACCTTCTCAGGATTTGTTAATTCCAAGGGTTCCTCGTTAAACACGATTAAATGAAATGTAGAATTAATTTCTATGATGTCATTGAGGAGTTTGGTTTCCTTCATAATGCTTAAAATGGGTAAGATGTCGGAATTTTTAATATTTTTTATGTTTTGAAAGGCGTGATACTTCAATCGCTCGCTAGGAATGAACCGACACTCGGCGAGACCTTGTTCGTTAATAATTTGTTTGAATCGTCTTGACATCTTGTCGTAAAACATTCCAAAACCAACATCTACTTTTTTATTAGATATATCAACAGAGAACTCTTCGAGTGTATCTAACATTGACATTGCTTCTTGTAGATCGCTTATATCTTGCTTTTTTTCCTCTTCGGTTGTAGGCATTGCCGAACGAAGGCCTGCCGAAAAAGACACATATTCAATGCTTGCCTTTTTAATAACTTCAAATTCTTTTTCTTGAATCTTATGTTGTCTTTCAGCGATTCTAACTTTTTTTTTAACCGTTTTCTCTATGTGTTTTTCTGTTTCTGCAATAATTTCTGAAATTTTTGACATCTTATCCTTCATCAATGCTTTTTTTTCGTCGTTGACATACTTATCTAACAATTCATTGACAGATTTTTCTTTTTTTTTCCTAAATCTTCGAAAGATCGATGT